>CAMHDG010000174.1 GCA_946183815.1 uncultured bacterium
TACAACTCTTTTGCAAGGGGAGTATCTACTATTCGTTTTTTACGTTCGTCAATCATTTTTAAGTCCTTTCTCTTTTACTTTTTTTACAAAGACTGGCATAGGCTGTCCATCAAATTTTTCTACTAATACAGCAGTATATGTATAACCATTCGACATAGGTTTTTGCAATGTTAGACCTGTATAATTATTCTTCATTATGTATGTCGTGAACTCATGACTAACACTTGCATATTCCTCATCAGGTAACCATATCTGTTTATAAACCTTACCATTTATTTTATATTCTTTTAGATTATTTTTCAAGTCTTTTTTAATAAGTTCTCGTTCTTTGAGTTTTTGTGCTTGTTTTTTACGCCAATTCCTCAATATTCGATCAGCGACCTCATCACTTGTCGCAGTATCTCCGTTATATTTCTTGTAAACAATAGAACCATTTTTTTGAAGAACTGGTCTTGCAAAATCTTTTGCAAGATTATTAATAAGTTTTTGTAATCTTTTTTCGAGTTCTTTTAAAATATTTGAACTGTCAACACCTTTTAACAAATTATGCAAAAGGATAGTATTTAAAAGACTCTGGGCTGTTTCTTTGATAGTATCAATTATAGTATTATTACTTATTCCATGTTCAATTATTGAGTCTTTTGCACTTGTAACAGCAGACTGATACATGTTTGTCAGTAACAAATTTGTTATTGCAGGAAATCTTGCTACATTTATCTCAGGTAACATAAGGAATTGTGGTAATTCCCCAACGATATTTCCAATCTTACTTGCCATACTGTTAGATGGTGTACCTTGTATCCTTGCATAAATATTATTTATTTCATCTTCTGTTAGTGGTTCTTTATTCATCATTTCACGTATAACATTTGCATAACGCTTTCCAAAACCCGTTCCGGTTGAGTTTATCCCCTGAACCCCGCCTTTTAAAAAGTCATGGATAAACGACACAACAAAATCACCCATTTCGGACTTACTTTTATTAGCAGATGGTTGCATTAATTCGTTAATATATTTCTCAATATCAGAATCGGAATGTTGTGCCATTGGTTGATTTATTGGGTTTGAGGTTGTTTTTGCATTATCAAAAATAACACCTTGTTTTTGTTTAATCGATGTACCCTTGTCAAAATTTGCTTTATCAAATCTTGCATTAGGGCTTTTTTCATTTCTAATTATTCCGTCACCCGCAATCTGTGGCAAAACATTACCCACACCTGAACCGCCAAGTCCCATCATCTCACTAATAAATCTTTGGATAAATTCTTCATTATTAATATTTTCAAACTTTAATGGCTTGGAAGATGTTTCTGAACTTGATACCGGTACAGCAAAATTACCCAAAGGACTGTTATCAACCTGCAATTCCATCTCCCCGTCATCTACAACAGGAGCAGTATTTGAACCAAGTAAAATAGTCATTATCTCAAGAAGAAGTGATAACCAACCTAAAACACCGTCAATAATATCCCCGATTGTCGTACCTGAACCCTCACCTGTTTCAACAAGATAAATAACAGGTCCGTCAGGGGCTTTTGTCGGCATTGTTGTAGGAAAATAAATTCCGACATCTTCTTCTAAATTATTTGATGCAGATTCGTCAAAAACAACAGTAGGTTCACCCTCATCAAATATTATATTCGGCTGACCTTCAGGAGCAAATGTTCCACTACCTGAACCTTCAGGTTTTGAACGCCAGTGTGCTTTCACATGCGTTCCATCAGCCCTTGTGTACTCGTTTACATACACAACATTTGAAGAATTTTGCATCTCTTTTTCACTTGGAAAACCAATCTGTCTATATTGACTAACTAATTCTTTTCTTCTATTAGATGCCTCTCCGAACGACATTCTTGATAAATCTGCATTTGTATATATAACATTACTTTTAGAAAAATTATTTCTATAGTTTTTATATTTAGGCATTTTTATCCTCCTTGTCGGTTGATTTAAAATTACCTGCTATTGACATAATTTTACGAAAAATTCCCATATCTTCTGCATCTGCACCGTCTGGACTTTGCATTTGTTCCGGCATGACTGCCTGACCTGTCATGGCAGGTTGGAGCATTTGGACAGCCTGTGATATTGCCTGTCTGCTTTGCATCGCCATTTGCATTTTTTCACTCTGTTTCATAAACTGCAACTGCTCTTGGTTCAAGAACCTTTCAGGGTTCTCAACCCCTTTTTGCTCAAAGTACCATGTGAATATCTCTGCCATATCAAGAGGCAGCACCTGTGCAAAGTTAGTTGCGTTTTGGATTACTAAATCTGCCATCATTGATTTGTCATTAATCATGTTTCTGTCAGAATACGTATATTTATAATCAGCCTGTCTTATCTCGTCATTTATCAAAATGGTTTCCTGATTATTATCCCCGCTCACATAAACAAGTTCGTCACCCTGTTTAAAATCAGCAGAAAGTTTTGCGATATTCTTTATATTTGGCAAAATAAAGTCTTGGTTTATAATATCCAAAAGCATAGCCAATCTTGTGAGTTGACCCTGTGTTTTGGTGTTAATCTCTGTTGCAGTTTTTGCAAAATTCTCTTGTATCCCTATCATACTAGGGTAAATTCCCGAAACCTCGCACATTAAAGTATCCAAAAACTCAATATCCGCAAGGAACACATTGTTATTAAACGCCAACTGCTTAAAAGCATTAGCAGAGGACAAATTATCCCCATACTCAATAATTTTCCCGGGGTAAAGAGATATTTCTTCTTCCTCAAAGAAACCTTCAGGTGCAAGTAACGGCGGGTTTTCAGAGAGTGACTGCATATCAATAGTTCTGTTCAAAAACCCCTCTTGCGATTCAGCAAGCGATAAAACACAATAAAGAGGGCTTATTCCTCTTTTTGTATCAGGATCAACAACAAACGCTCCGTAAGTAAACGGATTAATAATACTCTCATTTTTACTAAACCTGACAAGGTATTTTCTCCCGACAATAACAGCATGCCAGTTCTTCAAAACTTTACCGTCTGGCAGTTTTAAATCGCCCCAATGTTCCAGCACCTCAACAGTTGCACCGTTTATAATATCCTCTTTTTCTCTCTTTTTTGAGGATAAATCACTATTTTTGGAAACTAACTCTCTGATATTATACGCAGTTTCTTTGTTAATAGTATTAAATTTGTTATTAATAATATCATCAGGTGTCTTAAAAGTTCTGTATATTTTAGGGCAATCATCCCAATTATCCGCCTGTGAAACATCAAACACAATATCCGCAGGCGAAACAGGATAAATATACGGGTTATCGTAAACCTTCTTTGTATCAACCCAGTAGTTCTTTCCTTCGTTAGAAGCCTTTATTATTTCAGGCAACTTAACTATATCTTTGCTAAACATATTTTTGAAAAAATCAATAGGTCGTCTGTATTCCTGAAACTTCTTTTTCCAAGCAGTGAACGAAATCAATTCACCATACAACAGTGCATTATCAATAACCTTATCGCACGTCTTTTGAAAATCCATTTTTTCTAACATATCCACCAAAACTGCTTTTTGCTTATTTGAATTGTTATCGGAATCGTGGTTTTCGCCTGAAACATCAAACATACTATGAACGTTTGAATATATATTTCGCCAAATAAACGCCTTTAATGTTTGATAAAACATATATGTTTTGCACATTTTTATCTTTGATTTCCAACGCTCATTTTTATCCGTTGTATTCTTGTAATCTTTTTTGAAGAATATCTCATCAATAACAGAATTAGACTTATCTAGATTAGAAGCCCTGTTTTCATCATACTTTTTGTAATCAGAAACAATACTTTTTACCAAATCTTCCTCTTGTTGTTTAGATAATTTTTGATTTTTTTGTTCTTCTTCAATAATGTACTCAAATGACATAACTTTCTCCTTATTATTTTGTGTAACAAATTTTGCCTTATTACGCATATCAAGGCAATAAGGCAATAAGGCATCAAGGCAATAAGAAATCTAATATTGCTTTAATACATAAACTATATTTTTTTTAGGTCAACACCTTCAATGATACTGATTTTAGGCTCAATGTTTTCACAGATTACCTCGTTATCCAACCCCAACGCAAGCCGTTGACC
>CAMHDG010000175.1 GCA_946183815.1 uncultured bacterium
GAGAGGGGCTTTTAACGATTTATATATTTACCCCCGCTAAACAATAATTTACCAACACAAAAAAGAGCCGAACTTTCGTTCGACTCTTATTTGATTATATAATTTGCGATTAGAATTTAAATCTAACACCACCGTATACGCCTCTGCCTGCTGCTGCATCATTACCTGCGCCAACGAAACCTGAAACTTGGTTAATACCAAATTCGCCTTCAGCGTTATAAACGAATTTTGACTTAGGAATATCGTGGAAAGAATGTTCTTTTTCAGTGATTTTGAATGCAGCACCTGCTTCACCTTGAAGAGCAACTCTCATACCGTTGTCAAATTTGTGTTCATATCTAGCACCACCTAAAACTTG
The DNA here is from genome assembly GCA_946183815.1 of uncultured bacterium. Classification (GTDB taxonomy): domain Bacteria; phylum Cyanobacteriota; class Vampirovibrionia; order Gastranaerophilales; family Gastranaerophilaceae; genus UBA2883. The sequence continues at coordinate 359 of CAMHDG010000175.1, forward strand.
AGGCCATGCTTCACCGAAAGAGTCACCGCCTCTAACACGTCTGATAACACCTTCAGCTTCACCTTTTGCTAATAAAGATACGTCTTTATTAAGTGGGAAGTATTGAGTAGCACTTGCTTTAGCAATGAAATCACTCTTAGGTTCTTTACCTGCATAGATACCGGTTACGTCAAATTTTGTATTGTGTTTTTGAGCAGAACCATGGAATCTCAAACCAACATTGTTGCATAATTCAGAACCGGTTGTTACACCACCATCAACTGCGAAATTGATTTTGTTAGCATTCTTTGATGGTGCTAAAATTGTTTTACCCTTTTCAGCATATTCAAGGCTACCGTCAGCAATTCTACCTTGTTTAACTGAACCTTGGAAATGTCCGCTGTATTTTTTAAGTAAAATTGTACGAGCGTCTCGAACTCCTTCTTTCATTGCTGCTAATGAATCGCTTGCAACTTTTGATGAGTCTTTTACTACTATTTCACTTGCTTTGTTTAATGTGCCTTGTGCTGTTTGTGCAGCAACTTTTGCTGTACCTGCGCTGAATGCCATTAAACCTGCTACTGCCATTGTTTTTAAAGATCTGATGTTCATTATAATTAATCCTCCATTTTCTATTATAATAACGTGTGTTGATACTATGTATGTTTGTCTTATGTTTGCATGAACAAGTGTAAAAAATTAATTTGCTAGTTGGTATTATTTACTTGTTACATTTGTTTACAATTAGACTGAAATATATACTATCACTATCTTTTACTTGATATACATATTATATGCACAATAGTAATTTAAAAACAACAAAATATTAAAAGATTGTTACCATTCATTATTTTTATATATTTTTGGTAATATTTATATATGACAGAAGAGAACAAACCAATAGTAGAAATATACACAGATGGTGCATGCAGCGGCAACCCCGGTCGAGGCGGGTATGGTGCAGTATTACGTTACAAAAAAAGTGACGGAAACTACGCAGAGAAACAGTTATCGGAGGGGTTTATAAATACCACTAATAACCGCATGGAGTTACTTGCACCTATTGTTGCGCTGGAATCCTTAAAAACGTCATGCAAAGTTACTCTGACTTCTGACAGCAAGTATTTAATTGATGCTATTGAAAAAAAATGGATTGATAATTGGCAGGCTAAAGGCTGGAAAACGTCAGACAAAAAGCCCGTAAAAAATATTGATTTATGGAAACGCTTGATTACAGCAATGGAACGACATGAAATTAAATTTGTCTGGGTAAAAGGGCATGCCGGTCACGAGTTCAATGAAATCTGTGACAAACTCGCCGTCAGTGCCTATAATGGTGAGAATTTAAAGATTGATGAAGGGTTTAGTGCATAGATTTGTTTTAAACATTAAATCTAAAGTGTACTAAATCGCCATCCTGAATAACATATTCTTTACCCTCGATCCTTGTTACACCTTTATCCTTACAAGCAGGGTAAGAACCTAACTCTACGAAATCTTTGTATGGAGTAATTTCTGCTCTGATGAATCCTTTTTCAAAATCTGTGTGAATAACCCCTGCAGCCTGTGGTGCTTTTGTACCTTCTTTAACAGTCCATGCCCTGACCTCTTTTTCGCCTGCAGTTATAAAAGTTAATAGTTTAAGTAATGAATAAACAGATTTAATCATTTTGTCTATACCGCTATCTTCAACTCCTAAATCAGCGAGATACTCTTTTGCTTCATCTTTGCCCAGTGCAACTAATTCTTCTTCGATTTTAGCAGAGATTATAACTGTTTTTGCATTGTGTTCAGATGCGTATTTTTCAACGAGTTTTGTGTATTCATTTCCGCTTTGCAAATCTGTTTCAGCAACATTAGCACAGTAAATAACAGGTTTAACGGACATAAGATTCATTTGTTTAAGTACACCCATTTCTTCTTCGTCAAAATGATCTTCCGGATTAATAAATGAACCCTCTGATAACAAATCAGAAACTTTTGATAAAACTTTATCTTCTAAAACTGCAAGTTTGTCACCAGATTTAACTTGTTTTAAAATTCTTGCCTGACGTTTTTCAATAGATGCTAAATCAGCAAGTATAAGTTCTGTATTAATAATCTCGATATCGCCGAGCGGGTCAACCTTATTTTCTCTTACAATATTTTCATCATCAAAACAGCGAACAACCTGAATAATGGCATCAACCTCTCTTATGTTATGCAGGAACTGGTTGCCAAGACCTTCGCCTTTGCTTGCACCTTTAACAAGCCCTGCAATATCTACAAATTCTATTGCGGTCGGGATAATGTTATTTGTTTTGCAGAGTTTAGCAAGTATTTCAAGTCTTTCGTCAGGGACTGTAACAACTCCGACATTAGGCTCAATAGTACAAAACGGATAGTTTGCACTTTGCGCATTCATTGACGAAGTCAATGCATTGAATAATGTTGATTTCCCTACATTTGGTAACCCGACTATACCTGCTCTTAACACTTTTTTCTCCTTTTTAACTATTGTCAGGCATGTTTACCCGACATATTGCCTTACTATCCTTTTATTATCTTAACCCCTGAACTCGTACCGAGTCTGTCCGCCCCGGAATTTATCATTTCAATAGCGGCTTCTCTGTCACGAATGCCGCCTGATGCTTTAACCATAAGTCCATGAGGTTTTACGGTTTCAGCCATGAGTTTAACATCTTCCGCTTTAGCACCGACCCCGCCTTTTACAAAGCCTGTTGATGTTTTCACAAGGTCAGCACCTGCTTTGATACAAAGTTCGCATGCTGTACCGATTTCGTCTTTAGTTAATAAATCAGTTTCCAAAATAACTTTCAGATTATTATTCGGACATGCCTGCTTAACTGATTTTATATCATTTATAACATAGTCATAATCTTTGTCTTTGAGTTTAGATACATTAATAACCATATCTATCTCATCAGCCCCGTCTGCGATAGCCTTTTGAGTTTCAAACACTTTGACTTCTGTTGTGTTCGCCCCGAGAGGGAAACCTATAACGGTAACCACTTTAACCCCGTATTTTTGCACTTTTTCGACTGCATCTTTAACGTAGGCAGGGTTTACACAAACCCCGAAGAATTTATTTTCTATTGCTTCTTCAAACAATTTTTCAAAATCTTCTTTTGTAGCATCCTGCTTCAACAAAGTATGTTCAATATATCTATTAATATCCATAATAAAGCCCTCTGTGATTAGTATAACATAAATATTAAACACCGATTAAGAAATAATAAAAGGGAACTATTTTTTGAGTAAAGTTTTAATAAACATATACAATTCGGGGTCTTTTGCCATGAGGGTATAGCGTGTATTTTTATAGTCGCCGTTTAACAAGTGGCTGTGGGGTTTGTATATTGAACACATGGAATCGCATCCCACAGCAAAATATTCATCTACGTTTCTGCCTGCGTAATCGCCAAGCAGTCGATTCTCTTTTATGGCAGTTTGATACAATTTATTTAACTCTCTTTCCTCCTTTTCTGTCAAAAAGCAGGCTAATTCATGACCCATCTCATGTCCGACAGAAGATAGAGCCCCTTCATCAGCAATAAGGTCTTTCTTCAAAATTATTGCTTGCTCGGTATGCACGCCCTCGACAGAATCAGCAAAACAACCGCTGTTCTTTAACCCCTGATTAAAATGCCTGTTTCCTGCCTCTGACGGAAAAACTCTTGTATATGTGTCACGAATAACTGCGATTGGAC
>CAMHDG010000176.1 GCA_946183815.1 uncultured bacterium
TCCCCAACCCCTCTCCAAAGGAGAGGGGCTTTTAACGATTTATATATTTACCCCCACTAAACAATAATTTACTCCTCCAAACAGACGAAAAATGTCAGTACAAATTAAACCGATATGAATTTGTGTCGTAGTCCGTATTGTATAAAACCATGAATATACTTGACTTTTGCAAAATTATCCTTAAATAAGAGATGTAGGCGAAGGTTATAGAACCCCACAAAAGAGATAGGAGAGCATACCAATGGGTATGGCAGCATCACAAGCAAGATACTTGCAACTGACAGCAAGAAAAACTAACACAGAGTACGAAGGGCAACAAATTAACCAAGAAAGAGTTGTTCTCGCAAACCGTACTGCTGATTTATTCAACCAAATGCTTATGACAAAAGTTCCTACTTGTCCTGACAGTAATGATTTTACAAAATTACAATACTCGTGGACAGATGGATACAACGATGCTGTTATCTCTGATTACTATCAGGTTAGTACGGCTGACGAAGAATATAACTACGTTGTTACAAGTTATCACTATGAAGATGTTTACACAGGTAAACGTAAAGTTATGAACGATCCAAAAGTTCAGGCTGACAGGCAACTTGAATATGATTATAGCAGTACGTATAACCTTAACACAATATTTAATGTTGAGTCGCTATTGTATAATGAAAAAGATGATATTTATACAATAATAAACGAAAAGCGTGTTCAAAAGAATTTAGAAAGAGTGCTTGACGGCGGTGATAAAAGAGCAGAATTAGACTCTATTTATAACAGAACAGAAAAAGCATACGCAAAAGACTTTACCCTTGATAAAGCAACAGGAAATTATCTCTATGATACAGGCGAGGTTGACGAAGAAGGAAAACCAATATATCTTACTTATGAACCATTAGATATGCGTGATGAAGAAAGCGATATAATGCGTTTATGCAAAGAAACTTATAAGACCCAATTTAATCCGGATAGTCAATATTATTATAACTCTGAAACAGGTACTTTCTTTGAAGATTTGGGCATAGAAAAGTTTAAACTGAGTATGGGTATGCCTCCGGAATTAACTATCAGAAAACAGGATAACGGTGCTATATATTATACCGATGGCGAAAAATTCTGTACTTTAGATGATATTCTGGCTATTGATGAAACGCATAAAGAGTTGGTGTTAAAAAAGGCATACGAGGATATGTATTTTACAAACTTCTCTTATGTCGGTAACTGTAAGTTACATGCACTAACCCAAAAACAATATCTTGAAGATGAGGATATTCAGACAGAGTTAAGACAAGTCATACTTGATATGAATGATGATGAAAAAGGTCACAGGGTAGCGGCACAAAACTTAAATGCCTGCTTCGATCCTGAAACTCATGAATATATGAGTGGTATCTATTATTTCACCTTAAATGGTGTAAGATACTATACAACAGAAAACGATTTGGAATATTCTGCTGAAAGTGCTTTCAAATATAATAACCAAGAAAGATTAGCAGATAACAACATTGACCCTCAAACAGACAGGCTTGCATATTACAATGCTGTATATTTGAATACAAAAATTGAAGATACTCAAAAAGCACTGTTAGAAACAGATGGCAAAGGAAGATTTAAGTCTGTAAGGTTTGAGGACGATTCAACAGTTTACACCCTGAATACAGAAACTATCACAGATGAAGACGCATACAGAAATGCCATGAATCAGTATTATTATAATCAGGAAAAATATGATAAGACAATTCGTGACATAAATGCGAAAACAGAGTTGATACAGGCAGAGGACAGAACATTAGAACTCCGTTTGAAGCAACTCGACACAGAACAAAACGCACTCCAAACAGAAATGGATGCTGTCAAGAAAGTTATCAGTAAAAATGTTGAAACCTCATTCAAGACATTTAGTGGAGGTTAGGGGTAACTATATAACAACGAAGGCAGCATAAAAGAGAGATTATAAAGAAAAGACAGAGGAAAAAATGGCTTACAAAAATGACGGATTACTCGTAATAGCAAACAAATTTGGTGCAGCATCGGCAGATGCGAAGTGCATGCTATACGAAACTTATGACAGACTAAGGGATTTAACTGTATCAGGTTCAGCAAGTTCAGGTACAGGTTTTGAGGCTGCCGGCGGATTTTTGTATCAGTTAGCAAGTTTATTTGCACCTCCTGCTTTTATGAATACATTAGGTGGAACACAATCATTTAATATTCCGGGAACATCATACTGGTCACCATACACAGGTGGAACCGGCACAATGAATGGGGGATATGCCTCATTCGGTTTAAGCGGATTAGGTAACTATTCGGGCTTCCCAAGCGGTGCAGCAAATGTATCGTGGGGGTTAGGATCAGCGACGGGTGGAGCATCAGAAATTGACGGTTTAATTACAGGACTAGGCTCTGCTAGTGGTTCGGCTACAGGATATGCGTCAAGTATCGGTAGCGTGGCGGATGTTGCAAGTGCTGCGGCATACGGATTAGGAACAGCCAATGGTTATGGTATAGGGAAACAGGGTATTTTAATGCCTCTTGCCGGTTTAGTATCAGGTTGGGGCGGTATTATGACCGCAGCCGCTCCTTATCTCGGAGAATTTGGGCTTCCTGCCGTTGTTATGGGTAACTTGATGCAGGGGACTTCTTCCGCCGCTCTTGCTGCTTATGAATCAGTCGCTAACAATGTTTTGAGTAATGCTGATACTATTCTTTCTCAAAAGGTTGCTAATATAGAAACTGTTTGTAAAATGCTTGATACCCAAGGCGAAGTCGTAAGAAAAATGTTGAAAGAATCTATCGAAGGCGATAGTAAGGAAATTCAAAACTTATAGGAATAAATAATGCAAATCAGAACTTTTTTAAGAATAATGTTCAATAATATCTTTAGAGATAACATTTTTGCTCGTTCGGTGAAAGCGTTTGTAAATTTTTGTTGCGAGTTAGATGTTCTCAATTATAAATCTCTAAAGTATAATAAAAGTATGCCGTTATCTTTAGAAGAAACAAAGAAAAATATTTTTTTTCAGAGTATCGGTGGTGACAGAATAGACTGTAAATAAATATTAAGACATGTTACAGAACAGGCTAAAAACGAGCAATTATCATGGTTAACGTGTTTTATTATATATGGAAGTCTAAAGATTGGGAATTAATATAAGTATGTTAGACTCAGTTAAGACATCCCTCAAGCGAATAAAAAACTTTTTGAGTTTTTCTCGGGCGTTCTTCATCCGTAAAAACCCATTTAAGATGTTCCTTGATGAAATAGTGAACTCCTTGAAAGAGATGTTCAGTATCAGACAAAAACTAAAGATGGCTCAATACAGAGTTAACTACCACAAACATCAACTCAATAAGATGGAAAGTCTGATAGCCGAAAGCAATGAACATACCTTCTTGAAAGGAAAGAACTTAAACGAAACAAGGTAAGTAAAAAGCAAAAGGTGTTCAAATGGGCGTTTTAGCAGCAACAATGCGATTAATGACTCTGACAGCAACCAAAAACGATTTAGAGTTCAGGTTGATGAAAATAACAGAGCGTATGTCTGTATTGTCGGCACAAATTGCTGATAAAGAAGAATTTATCGGTGATTTAGATCCGGAAAACCCTAATGTCAGAACTTTAGAAACAGAAAAGAAAAGGCTTAACGAACTAGAACGAAAATTAGATTTACAACAAAAAATGCTGCAGGCAAGATTGCAACAAGTAATGCAGGAAATGCAGGCTTGTCAGCAAATGTTAGGTGCTGATATCCAAAGCGGTATGTTTAGTTACGGTATGGGTATGGGCAGATAATAAAGTTTTTCCCCCGATTCAACTAGAAGAACTCAAGTCTTATGATTTGAGTTCTTCTTGATTTAGGGGTAAATTTAGGGGTAAATTTTGGGGGTAAATTTCGATGGTAGGAGTAT
>CAMHDG010000177.1 GCA_946183815.1 uncultured bacterium
GAGGGGCTTTTAACGATTTATATATTTACCCCCGCTAAACAATAATTTACCTCCCATTGTAAATTAACCGCTTTTCATATAAAATAAACTTATGGCTATAAAATTAAATGATTTTACTATCGGAGAGAACAAATTAACAATACTGGCAGGTCCTTGTGCAATAGAATCACAATCTATTCTTGATGAAACGGCATCTGCACTTAAGGAAATTTGTCAAAAACTTGATATAAACTATGTTTTTAAATCATCTTTTGACAAAGCAAACCGTTCATCTATTACCTCTTTCAGAGGTCCGGGGATGGAAAAAGGATTAGAAATGTTAGCAGAGGTAAAATCAAAATATGATTTACCGATAGTTACGGATATTCATACGCCTGATCAGGCGGAGCCAGTAAGCGAAATTGCAGATATTCTTCAAATACCTGCTTTTCTTTGCCGTCAGACAGACTTACTTGTTGCGGCAGGTAAAACAGGCAAAATCGTTAATATAAAAAAGGGTCAATTTTTAGCACCGCAACAGATGAAATCGTTAGTCAAAAAGGTTGAAGATAGCGGAAACAAAAGAATTATGCTGACAGACAGAGGAACAACTTTTGGATATAACAATTTAGTTACGGACTTTCGTTCTATCCCTATAATGCAAGAATTTGGGTATCCTGTTGTTTTTGATGCAACACACAGCGTACAAATGCCGGGGTCAAACGGCGACAGCACAGGCGGGGACAGAAGATTTGTTCCGATTTTGGCAAAATCTGCGATGGCAGCAGGGGCTGATGTTTTATTCTTTGAAATCCATCCTGACCCTGATAAAGCACTTTGCGATGGGGCTAATATGCTTTATCTTAAAGATGCGGAAAAAGTGTTCTCTGTTTGTAAGGAAATTTTTGAAATAGTCAGAAGGGGATAATTTGTGATTTTAAAAAAATTTGTAGTTTGGGAAATGGCAAATAACGATTACTTACTCATGGATAACGGTGAGGCAGTGCTTATCGATGCAACCCTGACTATCCCCGAACTTGACTCTGTTCTGAAAGAAAATAACGTAACTCTAAAATCAATACTTTTAACCCACGCTCATTTTGATCATATTATGGGGGTAAAAGAATTGCAGGATAAGTATGATATAAAAGTATATCTTCATGAGGGTGATAAAAAATTACTTGAAGATACAAATCAGTTTTTAGAAGCAGTCGGTATGCAGCCTATTGAAATTCCGAGAGTAGATGTTTACCTAAAAGACGGGGATAAACTCACAGTCGGAGAGAAAGAAATAGAGGTTATACATCTGCCGGGGCATACCCCCGGGGGTGTCGGATACAAAGTTGACAACTGGTTATTTTCAGGTGATACAATATTCATGAGTAGTGTAGGCAGAACAGATTTGCCGGGCGGTGACTTTAACACACTGGTTAAAAGCATAAAAGACCGTATTTTTACTCTGGATGACAATTTAATAATCTACCCCGGACATGGCGCTCAAACCTCGGTAGGTTACGAAAAGAAATATAATAGTTTTGTATAAGGTAGGGAAATAAAATGCAGGAAAAGTTAAATAACATATATAAGTTAGCAAGTGCAGATATTGAAAAAGCACAATCAAGTGCAGATTTAGATGAGGTAAAACTAAAATATTTAAGCCGTAAAGGTGAATTTAACTCTATAAAAAAAGGGTTGAAGGACTTATCTATTGAGGAGAAAAAAGTTATCGGTTCATTAGCAAATGAGATTACTCAAAAATTAGAAAACGCTATATCCGATAAATACAGACAATTTTACCGTAAAGAATTAGACGAAAAACTACAAAAAGAAAAAATAGATATAACATTACCGGGGAAATATATTCCGAGAGGAAAAGTTCATCCTCTCACATCAACAACGGATGAGATAGTAAAAATCTTCCAAAATTTAGGTTTTTCTCTTATCCCAACGGCTAACGCACCTGAGGTAGAAACAGAATACTTTAACTTTGATATGTTGAATGTACCAAAAGACCATCCTGCACGTGATGTTCAGGATACATTCTATACAAAACTTGCACCATTTACTGTTTTGAGAAGCCAAACCTCTAACGCTCAAATCAGAACTATGGAATCTATGAAACCTCCTATCAGAATTATTGCTCCGGGGAGAGTTTACAGAAACGAAACACTTAATGCCCGTAAAAACAATTTCTTCCACCAGATTGAAGGGTTATACGTAGATAAAAACGTAACTTTTGGAGATTTGAAAGGGGTATTAAACGAATTTATTCGTTCATATTTTGGTTCGGCAAGACCTACAAGATTCAGAAGCAGTTTCTTCCCATTCACAGAACCGTCTGTTGAGATAGATGTTCAATGTATTATGTGTGAAGGGAAAGGATGCAGAACTTGTAGCGGGACAGGCTGGCTTGAAGTTTTAGGTGCAGGAATGGTTGATGTGAATGTGCTTAAAGGTGTAGGCATCGACCCTGATGTATATACAGGCTTTGCTTTTGGTATGGGGGTTGAAAGACTTGCTATGCTCAAGTATGCAATAGACGATATTAGATTATTCTTTAATAATGACAAACGTTTTCTTGAACAATTCTAGGGCTCAATGAGTAGTAATAGATGCAAATTAGGGAAATATCTTTTTTATTTACCCCTGCACTCCTACTAGACAAAAGAGTCATGTTGTTATAAGATTAAATTATTAAACAGTGAGGAAATAAATATTATGATGGATCAGATAGTAAAAATCGCATGGGAATTAAACGATAATTGCGAAAACAGATATCAGTTAGTATATGAGATTGCTGAATTGGCAAAAAAGTTGGTTGATGAAACTCAACTTAAAAAAGCACGTGAAGATTTTGGTTTTGAAGAATTTGTTGGTTCTGAAAAATCATTCAAGAAAGAAAACCCTGTTGAACACGCTATTATGGTAAAAGCATCTGAATCAGATGATAACGAGTTAGTTGGGTAGATAAAAAATTTGTTAAAATAGGGCTTGTTTGCGATGTTAAATTGCCCTATTTTTATGCTTTAAATGGGAGAATGTGTTTATTATGAATGAAACTGTGAATTATATTAAAGAACAAATCGGAGATTTTAAACCGGAGATTGCTATTGTTTTAGGTTCAGGGCTGGGTGAACTTGCAGACGAATACTGTGATATAAAAATTAATTATAGAGATATTCCTAATTTCCCCGAATCAACAGTAAAGGGGCATCAGGGAAACCTTGTTTTTGCAGAGATAAATGGCAAAAAGGTAGTTATGATGCAGGGACGTTTCCATTATTATGAAGGACATAAAATGGAAACCGTTACTTATCCTATTAAGGTAATGAAAAAATTAGGGGTTGATAATATTATCTTAACTAATGCTGCAGGCGGGATTAATCCATTTTTAAAACCGTCATCTTTAATGATTATCAAAGATCATATCAACTTTATGGGAACAAACCCATTGATTGGGCGTAATGACGACAGTTTAGGCGAACGATTCCCTGATATGAGCGAGGTTTATTCAAAAGAATTAAGAAAAATTGCCTATGCAAGTGCGGAAAAACTAAATATACCTGTAGAAAGAGGAGTATATATAGCACTTACAGGCCCGTCTTATGAAACTCCTGCAGAGGTTAATATGTTAAGACTTTTAGGTGCTGATGCCGTTGGGATGTCAACAGTACCGGAGGCAATAGTTGCAAACTGGATGGGAGTAAGAGTTTTAGGCATAAGTTGTATTTGCAACTCCGCAGCAGGACTTGGCACAATAGGGCTTTCGCATAAAGAAGTGCTTGAAGCAGCCGAAAAAGCCAAAGTAGATTTTAAACGATTGGTCTTGGAGATAGTTAAAAATATTTAGTAAATTATTGTTTAGGGGTAAATGATATAAATCGTTAAAAGCCCCTCTCCTTTGGAGAGGGGTTGGGGAGA
>CAMHDG010000178.1 GCA_946183815.1 uncultured bacterium
AAGCAGTTCATTAAGAAATTTCTCTCTCTCCAAGGAGAGATATATCTGCTTCGCCTCTATACAATAATTTACATAACCGCCAACTGCTCTTTCAAAGCATTGACTGTATTTTCTAAAGAGTCTTTATCAAAAACATTATAAGTTGTAATATCCATGCTGATTTTTTTGTTTAAACCTGCAAGAACTTTACCGGGTCCGATTTCTACGAATGTATCAACTCCGTTTGCTATCATTTTTTGGATAGTTTGTGTCCAATGTACTGATGAATAAATCTGTTTTGGCATCTTTGATTTGAACTCACTTGCTGATGTAGTTTCATTAGCATCAACATTAGTGATAACAGGTAATTTTGCATCGTTAAGTTCAAAATCCTGCAAATATTCAGCAAAACTTGCCCCTGCTTTTTCCATGAATTTTGAGTGGAACGCACCTGAAACGGCAAGAGGAACAACTCTTCTTACACCGTTTGCAAGCAGATATTCACTTGTTGCCTTAACAGCGTTTTCGTCACCTGTGATAACTACTTGAACAGGTGAATTATAGTTTGCAACGTCAACATAACCAACTTTTGAACCTTCTTCAAGCCCTGCTTTTAACTGTTCTTCTGTTGCGTTTAGAACTGCTGCCATAGCACCGCCCTTTGTCTGACCCATCAAATCTGCTCTTTTTTGGATAAGTTTTAAGGTCGTTTCTAAACTCATAACCCCTGCTGTGTACATAGCACAATACTCACCTAATGAATGACCTGCCGTATAATCAGGGGGGCAAATATTGGTTAATTCTTTTAATGCTTCAAATAATGCAATAGATGTTGTAACTATTGCAGGTTGAGTATTAACTGTTAGTTTTAAATCTTCTTCCGGCCCTTCAAAACAAATTGTTGAAACACTTTTGCCTAAAACTTTGTCCGCAGTATCATAAACACGCTTTGCGCTCTCGTAACTTTCGCAAACGTCTTTACCCATTCCTACTGCCTGTGCCCCTTGTCCGGGGAATATAAATGCTATTTTTTTCATGATTATTTCCTTCTTATACTATTTAACTATCTTTTTAAGGTTTACATTCCTGAACACCTATTCTTGCAGGTTTCACAAATCATCCCTAATTATTTGTTGGGTTTCACCCAACCTACATCTATACTCTTCTATTATACTATAAGCATAATAGGGGTAAATATAGAATTTTATGGATAGCGAATAGTGAATAGAAAAATTTTGGCAATTATATACAAGTTTCCACCCAAAATTATTAAGACAATAAGACCCTCTCTCACATTTGTAATAAATTTGCAAGCAAATTTAAACAACTGCTCTCTCTCCAAGGAGAGAGATTAAAGCGGGCAAAGCCCGCTATGCGCACACGTGTACATCATTACCTCTCCAAAAGGAGAGGTCGTGATTGTTTTGTTTTGCTTGCCAAAACAATTACAATCACGGGAGAGGGTGTCTAAATGTATTCGGAACAACAATAAAACAAGTTTGGAATGACAATGTCATTTGACTTGAGAACGTAGGTTGGGTGAAACCCAACTTTTATCAGCAAATGCCTTCACGCAAACGAATAACTGCACCGCCCCAAGTCATGCCTGCACCAAAACCGCACAAAACGGCTGTTGAGCCGATTTTGATTTTATCTTTTTTAACACCTTCATATAGTGTTAGAATAGATGCAGCAGATGTGTTATCGTAGTATTTTATATTTGTTGGGTTTCACCCAACCTACAACTCTGCCCCAAGTTGTAGCATATTGGCTACAATATTTCAAGTGTAAAAATATGTTAATTATTATCTAAATGTGTCCATATTTGTCATATAAAAACATATAATATTATAAGAAAGGTTATTCTATGAAATATGCTTTATTAAATAATGAACGAATAGAACCACAAAAAGAAATAAAAGATGCGATATGTCCATGTTGCGGAGAACCAGTTATTCCAAAATGTGGAGATATAAAAATACATCATTGGGCACATAAATCAAAAGAGAACTGTGACCCATGGTGGGAAAACGAAACAGAATGGCATAGACAATGGAAAGATAATTTTCCAAAAGAATGCCAAGAAATAATTCACTATGATAATGTAACAGGCGAAAAACACGTTGCAGACGTAAAAACAAAAACTGGTATTTTTCTTGAATTTCAACACTCTTCTATTAGCCGAGAAGAACAATATTCAAGAGAACAATTTTATGAAAATATGATTTGGGTTGTAGATGCAAAAAAAGACTATAAAAAATTCAAAAAACACATCAAATGTTTAAAACATATAAAATCTAATAAAAATTATTTTTATATAGATGGACAAGAAAATTGTTTTCCAGAAAAATGGCTAAATTCAAAAGTCCCAGTAATATTTGATTTTGGAATATATGATACAAATGATTATGAATATGATATACAAAAAAAATGGTTATGGTGCATATTTCCAGAGAAATACATAAATCAATATATTTCTAACAATATTATATGTGGATTATGTTTAAAAAAAGATATGTTTTTAAATAAGGTTACAATGTCAAAAAAATTTTATTTTAATATTACAAAATATGAATTTGAACAGGAAAAAATTAAACTTGACCGAGAAATATTAGAACGAGAACATAAAATTGAAGAAGAATATAGAACATTGCAAAAACAACGACAAGAATTATTTAAAGAAAAATATCCTAAAGAAGAAAAATGGAGAAATGCAATATCTAAAATAAAATCAGATATTAAAAATAACAAGTTAAATCCAAAAGAAATATTTATTTCAAAAAAAGGAGAAATTCTCGATAGAAATAAATACAACTATAATGGGAAGAGATGTATTACACTTGGAATAAAATCATATTCTGATAATTATTATGGAACAATTAGTAAGAAAAACATTATTTTATTACTGATAGAAAATAATGGAAATATATTCTCAGCGATAATAAATCTACCCTCACCTATTCTTAATGGAATATGGAACGATGGAGGTTCACATGATTACGATTATAATTGCTACATTAGAACTATGACAACGTCACCCTACTACGATAAAATTTCAATTTGGCTCGAAGATGAAAAAAGATTATGGATAACTAAAAAATTAAAAAATGATTTAGAATACATAAAAGAAGAATTTTCTAATTATCAAATATAATAAGTATTGTAGCCCAACAAACATAAAGTGTTGGGGTAGAAACCCCAACCTACGTTCTTTATTAGGTAGTACGATAATTTAACTATTAAATCATATCATTATGCGCTTATTATTTATTTTTTAAATCCTTTTTGTATTGTTTTATTAATGCTTTTTCTTCTTTTTTTTGTTGTTTTATTTCTTGTTTTTGCACTTTTTCAATTTTCCAAGGGTCATTAATAGGATTAATCCATTTTTTTACACCACAATAGGTAAATGGACATGCATTTCCTTTTACTTCCCATCCAACCACTTCATTATCATCATTAACTTCTAATATTCTTGTGCAAGTATTTGTTCCACCATATACACCATACTGATTTCCATATACATAAGACTGGCTTTGCTCCCAATAGTATAGTTTTTTACCTGCAAACTCATTTTTATTTGTAGGATACCCCCATACAGATATTACATTATCAATGGAATAACCTTTCCAAGAATTCATACATTTTGACATAACCGTTTTAAAACTCGCAAAAGCAGGTAACATAATCAAACAACATAATATACTTATTATAAACTTTTTCATTATATTCATTTTCACTTTTATATTTCCATCTAAATCTAATAATATATTATACACAAGTTTATTTTTTTCTCAAACTTGTAATAATAAAATGTCATCTTTAATGCACCGTAAAACCAATATTAAATAAAATGTTTAAAAATTCTATTATATTTTATTTTGTTTTATATAACATTCAAAATCTGACTAACAAAA
>CAMHDG010000179.1 GCA_946183815.1 uncultured bacterium
AAAATTACAAAAATTGTTACAGTTCTTAATATAAAAAATTAACAAAAGTTAATAACAAATATAGTTTTAAGAATAATGATAAAATAAATTTAAAGAGGGAAATATGAACTACATAAAACCGGATAACCTTAATAAAGGAGATACAATTACTTTTATAGCACCTGCGGGAAGTGTTCTTGATAAGGATGCAATATTCAGGGCAAAAGATTATTTTGAAGAAAACGGATATAAAGTAAAATTTAGCGAACATCTGTTTAGTCAAAACAAATATATGTCTGATACAGATGAAAACAGGCTCAATGATCTGCATAATGCCTTTGCAGATAAAGACACACAGGCAATTATCTGCGGAAGAGGTGGTTATGGCACATTACGGCTGATTGAAAAGATTGACTATAACCTCATAAGGTCTAACCCTAAAATATTTTGCGGATACTCTGATATAACGATATTGTCTACAATGTTTTTAAAAAGAGCAGGGCTGATTACATACTCATCGCCTATGGCAAGAGGTGACTTTGGAAAGGAAGAAAAATCAGAATACACTCTTAAAAACTTTTATAATGCTGTCGAGGGAAAAGATTTGATATTTAATGGGAATAAGGTATATAAATCAGGGAATGCGAAGGGAATTATGTTTGGAGGAAACCTTGCCTCAATAGTTTCACTCTGCGGGATAGATTTTTTACCTGACGATGACCTCATATTTTTTGCAGAGGACTTAAACGAACCTGTTTATAAAATTGACAGGATGTTTACCCAACTGATGAATATTAAAAAATTCAGATACAATGTTAAGGGAATTATTTTAGGGGATTTTTTAGACAGCGGTTACCCCGAACAACTTGAAGAATTATTTAATGAAATTTCTAATGAATTAAACATTCCTGTAATAAGCGGGTTCAAAATAACGCATAACACAGATAAAATCACTATCCCTATCGGAAAACAAGGGATAATAGATAACGATACCCTGTTCATAAAAAGTTAAATTCCTATTCTTTTGAATATATCTATGCTATACTCAAAATATGGCAGAGAGATACTTACCACTATACAGAAAATACAGACCACAAAAACTTGAGGATATTGTAGGGCAAGCACATATAAAACAGGCTTTGACAAATGCAATTCAACTCAACAAGATTTCACATGCTTATTTATTCACAGGTCCAAGAGGGACAGGGAAAACCTCAACAGCTAGAATTTTGGCTAAATCTCTAAACTGTATAAATGGTCCTACAACAACACCTTGCGAGCAATGTGAAAGTTGTAAGTCAATTACAAACACTATCCCTGTTGATGTGATAGAACTTGATGCTGCAAGCAACCGTTCTGTTGATGACGCAAGAGAAATATTAGAAAAAGTTAACTATGCACCTGTTCATGGCAAATATAAAATATATATCATTGACGAGGTTCACATGCTGACAAAAGAGGCTTTTAATGCACTTTTAAAGACATTAGAAGAACCGCCTGAAAATGTTATTTTTATCCTTGCAACAACTGAATCACACAAAGTATTAGACACAATAAAAAGCCGTTGCCAAAGATTTGATTTTAAAAGAATTACTGTCAATGATATAACAGAACACCTTAAAAAGATTGCACAAAAAGAGGGGATTAAAATATCAGACGGTGCAATATCGCTTATTGCAAAAAGTGCAGCAGGCGGAATGAGAGATAGTCTTGCATTGTTAGACCAAGTCGGGACAATGGGTGCATCAAAAGAGATAACAGAAGAAGATATTAACTCACTGCTTGGCAGACTTTCTTTTGATTCTCTGTTAGAAATAAGCACTCATATTATCAATTCTGACGGCAATTCTGCAATAAAATCATTAGAAAAGATTTATAACGACGGGAACGAGCCTATTCAAATTCTTACAAACCTGATGCTTTTCTTTAAAAATCTTTTAATTACAAAAAATTGCGATACGGAAACAACTATTGAGTTGACAGGTGCAACAGAAGACCAGTTATCAGAAATGAAAAAATTAACAGAAAATCTTGAAAAGCACCAAATTTTATTCCTGATAAATAAATCAGCGGAATATATCAAAGACTTAAAAGCAACAACAAATCAGCAAATGTGGCTGGAAGTGGGGCTTATCGACTTGGCAAACCTTGCTGACAACACAAAACTGATGGATTTAGAGGCAAGAATAGCAAGACTGGAGGGCGGGGAGGTTATACCCCCACAAAGAACGATTACAAAACCGGCACTGCCACCCGTCATCGAGAAAGTTGTTCCTATTAAAACAGAAACACCTGTTATAAGACAAGAAGAAACAGAGCGACCTGAACAAAAGGTTCAAAGCGTGCTCACCACTACAGACGCTGTTGTATCAGAAACACCTGTTCAAAAACAAAAAATAAATCTAAATAATGCAGATTTGAATACCATTTGGATGCAAATATTGCAAACATTGCTTAAAGATAATTTAAGCGGATTAGCGCAAATGAAAGCCTTTACCTCACTTGTTCAGTGTGATGAAAATGGAATAGTTATTGCGGGAAAAACACAAAGATTTACGGATAAACTAAATGCCCCTGATAAAAAAGCAACACTTGTAGAGGCAATCCACGCAGTAATAGGGGAAACATCTGCCCCTGTAACAATAAGAGTAAGAACCGAAGCAGACGGAAAAATTCAAAAAGTCAAACTGCCACAAGCACCTAAAACTATTGCACCACCAAAAGATTTAGTTGAACAGGAGGAAGAAATAACTCAAGAAGAAAACGAGTTGCTGAATGACTCTACTCAAAAAGAAAAACCAACGAAAATTGATGAATCAGGACTGTCCGATCAAAGTAAGATGGTAAAGGAATTATTTGACGGAAAAGTTTTAGAATAAAATACACTTTTATCTACACTATGTAATATTTTCAGCATAATATTAAGAATTATTAACTATGTAACAAAATATAACAAAACAAAACAAATTTAACACCCCTAAAACGCACGTTATAAAAGAATTTCAAAAAGAATAAAAAAAAGTTTATTTTTAGACTTGGCATGTATTTACAAAATACATTATAATATAATTAATACAGTTTATGTTGTTGAGCATATTGTAGAAACCTGAACGACGGTTCGGGAAGATGAGAAAAAATATCCAACGAGGCAAAAACTTATCCTGGGGGAGAGGATAGGTCGGATAATGCGTATGAAAAAATCACTAATCAATTTGATAGCAGTCTTTGGGTCTGTTGCACTCGCAACAGGCATGAGTGGTTTTGCGCTGGAACACGCTCATCATGGTGCATTAGGCACGACATTATCAACAACACATATTGCATACGCATCATTAGAAGAAGCCGTTAGGGATACGGAATTGACGGAAAAAGAATATGAACTTTCTGACAATGAAACAATCTCCAACAATTTAGGTAACCTCATTGGCGATATTCTTTCTGTAACGGGAAACGGTTACACTGTTGATGGGGATGGGCTATCCGGAATTGTTACATCAAGCGGTCAGATATTAAGTTTTACAGATATTACTCTTTCTAACTTTACGACAGCCATAACAAATGGTGGAGAACTAAATCTTGAGAATATTACATTTAGTTCAAATTCAACAAACGATGTTTCAAACACAGGAACTATAAAACTAAAAGGCTCAAACACCTTTAATGTAGTCATAAGCGGAACAAATGGGAGTGTATCTGTATTAAGCGGGACTACATACTTTAATAATACCCTTAATCAAAAGACATTAAATAATGACGGCATTGTATTCATTAGTGCAACAAACCTACAAGTGACAGATAATATTACAAATACCGGAACTTTAAATCTTTCGTCCGGCAATTTACAAAGCAACATTTCAGGCGGTGGTACTACAAATATCACTGGAACTGTTACTAACACC
>CAMHDG010000180.1 GCA_946183815.1 uncultured bacterium
ACCATTCACTATTCACTAAAGGGCAACTTCGTTGCCCGCTAAACAATAATTTATCAATACGAAAAATACCTGTCAAAATCAACATCATCAAAACTGCAAAGTAACAAAAATACTTCGTCATTTTCGTCCATTCTTTGAAAGTTATATTCATCAAATAACCAGAATTTTGGATTATTTCCTTTTACACGCACAATACTTTTTTCTTTTAAAATAGCCAGTTTCTTTTTTACTGTATCAAGGGGTAGTTCAACAAGTTTAGACAACTCAACTGCAGTGATGCCTTCTTCGTTGTCATACTTTTCCGGGGTCAAGAACATAAGTTCCAACCCAACCTTTTTGAGTTCAAGATCTTCTTCCATGTACATGTCTATATGATACCAATAAAATATTCAAATTATATCGTGTTTTTGAACTATATTTATTAGTATCCTCTTTGACGTAATGTTGCGTTAGGATTTTCTTCCGCAGCAGCAATGATTACTCTGTTGTTGTATTCTGTGAACTCATCGTGCTCTTTTGCGATTTTGTCTTGTAAATTTTTCCCTTTTGAGTATTCAGGTAACTGAATATTCTTAAGGAAACTATATAATAAATTGATTATGTTTATATAGTCTTGTGATTCTTTAATTCTGTCGTTGTAATCATCATTCAAATCATTGATTGCGGCATTTAACCTTGAATTAAGAATTACGCTCTTTGTTACGTCAGGTTTTTCATTAAAAAATTCCTTAACTTCATCAAGTGGTTCCATTATTTTCTTTTTGGCTTTTTGGTCGTCAGAATATTTTAAGGCTTTTGCCAGATTTTTCTTGGTGTCGGTTATAGCCTTGTTTAATTCGTTTATATCATCAATGTCGTCAATTTTATCATACAGTTTTTGATATTCTGCTTTTGCTGTATTGATAAATTTGTTAGAATCACGCAAAACTTTTGCCATTTCATCAACTTTCGCTTTACCGTCAAGTTGCTGAATTGTTTTGCGTTCAATTTTCATAACACGTTCACCTAACCCTAATTTTTCAACAAACATCTTTGCTGTTTCAGGGTTGTGGTCAAGTAACATGTTTCTGACCATAAAGTCGATAGCAAGGTCAGAGTCCATACTTACTGCATCCCCGGTATTGTATGGGTCAACTTGGTATTCATCAAAATATTCTTTTACCTGTGCAGCGTTTCCTTCGGATACTGCCTCCATTAAAGCATCTTGTATTGCAATAAATTTAGCAAGATTTAATTCTATTCCTAAATATTGCTTATAGTTACTTTGCTCTTTTTTTGTTTCAGCATCTTTTGCAGATAAAAGCAAGAAGTTATCCAAAATTTCCGTAGGATGTGATGTCAGATGGTGTTTTTTGAAATCAGTTTCAAATTTTACTCTTGCGTTTTCTATTTCTTCTTCGCTTACTATTCTCTTGTGTCCGCCCAGTAATTCTTTTTGATACCAGTCGTTCAAGGTCGATTTTATGGTGTCTTTCCCTTCAGGTTTAATGAACTTGTCGATGTATTTATCCGATAATTCATTTAAACCTATTATTTGGAATTTTACGTTTTCTTTTGGAACATTTTGTTCAATATTAGAGTTTTTGATTTTATTCAAAGCGTCAGATATTTCTATAAATCCTTCAATCATACTCTTTTTGTCGCTTGTTTTTGCGTAATTAGATATTTTGAACTGAAGGTCTATAAGTTCCTTGTTTTTGTCTATACCGTTGTCGTTTAGTCGTTCGGCACGTTCTAATGACATCCAGTTTTTGACATCTTCTTTTAATAGTCTGTGATATTTTGGCGGAACATTGGTGTCTAAAATAGTGTTAAAATAGTTCTTCAAGGCACTTGTGTGAGCATCTATCGATTCTTGGAAATCTTGAACACTATTAACATTTTCAATCATATTGACTGTATCAATTATTGTGTCAATATATTCGTTATAATCGTTTAGAGTTGAGTTTTCGTCAAGTTCTAAAAGTTCTTGAGCGTTTGTAATTGTATCCTCCATATCAGTATCAGATATATTTGCGTCAATAAATTTTTGTGTCATATCAACTAAAACTTTGCGTTCTATATCTTTTAGCGGTCTGTCAGTCGGAATTGATTTTCTGTATTCGTCTAACATGTGAGCGAGTTTAATATCATAGATACAGTTCTTTTGTATTGATATTGTATTAAAGGCTTCGTTTACAAGGTTTCCTGTCGTTTCAAGTTTTTTATTTAAAACAGGATCTTCGTCTAAATCAATTTTTGGATAAGCAGGCAATGCCCCATAGT
The DNA here is from genome assembly GCA_946183815.1 of uncultured bacterium. Classification (GTDB taxonomy): domain Bacteria; phylum Cyanobacteriota; class Vampirovibrionia; order Gastranaerophilales; family Gastranaerophilaceae; genus UBA2883. Next base: position 2,266 of record CAMHDG010000180.1, read on the forward strand.
TTCTAAAGTTTTCATTTTTGTACTTATTAAAGAGTTTTTCATATTCTAGGGTTTCAAGTGAATAGTTAAAACTTCTGTATAAATCGTCAAATGTTCTTGCCCCTACGTAATGAGCACCTCTGGTGTTTCTTTCAAGTTTTCTGTATTTATAAGCGTCTTTTGTTTTGCTCAAATCAAAAGTATCTGCATATTCGTCATAATATACAGTATTTCTCAAAAGTGATTCTGCTGTATGGTTAGCGTTTTGTACTTTATTAAGAATGTCATAGCCTGTTTCTTCTTTCATTCCTAAATATTTATCATCAATATCAGAGGCATATTTTTTAAATTCTTCTAAAGGCATATCCTGTAACATTCTGTATATGCTGACAAATTCTTCGTCTGATTTTGGTTCAAATTTATCATCTATCCATTTTCTGATACCTTTTGCTTTTTGGGTATCAAGTTTTAAATCGTCAGCGTTGAAATATACATTCTTTTCGTATGCTTTTTGAAGGTTTGATAAAAATTCTTCTTTTGCTTTTTGTTTGTTTTCGCAATCAGGAATATTTTCATCGAATTGTTTTCCTGCACGTGCTGTGAAGATACCAATCGTATCTTTTATGCTTCCGTTATATAGTTTTTGTTCATCTTTTTCAAGCAGGCAAACATTATGTATTATTTTCCCGCCTTGCTCCGCTGTTACCTTAATATTATATTTTTTGAGTGAGTCCATAATAGCGTTAGAAAAATCTATTCCGTTGTTATATGCAGCAGAAAGGAAACTGTTGTCAGTTGCACCGTTTTTACCAAAAGCGTAATAGAAATCATCCAGTGCTTTCTGACGTTGTTTTTCTTTAATTTTTCTTACTGCATCCATTGTTTTTGCTTTGCCTAATTCTTTATACATAGAAGCATCTTCAAATGAATCTCTTATTGCCGCTTTTTCGCATGCAAGTTTGATAGGGTCGTTCTCTGATAGTGCATTGTAGTCCGCTTCTGTCTGTATTCCCTTATTAAATTCCGTAGGTGTTATTCGCTTAATGATGTTGTCGTAATTTCTTACGTATGCATCACGCATAGAGTTTTGTTTGAAGATAGCCTTTTGTATTTCACGTTTTGTCATATTGTTAGCGTGTTTTTCAAGTGTTTTAATATAGGCTGTATCAGGGATAAATATTTCATCTTTTATAGAGCCTGCTATATCTCTGTAATTAGGTGAAATTCCATCCATTATAATTCCTGACATAAGTGTAAAGTCGTTTTCATTTTTTGCACTTGGATTTAGTTTTTTATAGAGTTTACTATCAGTGGAATCAGGGCTAATATGACCTTTTTTATGGGTAAGGTTTTCAACAAAGTTTCCGTTTCTCCAGTCTTTGTTTGTAATATAGCCTAATTCTCCGCCTCTGTGGTCGCTATAATCCGTTCTTGTTAGCCCGTTAGAGTCAACCCATGTGTTTTCGTGTTCTGACGGACCCCATGAGTTATCGTGGTAGAGAATATCTTTTCCTGTCTTTTCATCTTTGACTACATCTGCAACATACATAGCGTGACCACCGTATTTGTCGTGGAACACGTGTGAG
>CAMHDG010000181.1 GCA_946183815.1 uncultured bacterium
TTGAACCCTCTCCCCAACCCCTCTCCATAGGAGAGGGGCTTTTAACGATTTATATATTTACCCCCGATAAACAATAATTTATAAATTTATGTAACATTTTTTTATCCCACCCTTAAGTTTTGTACTCACATGGTCGTAGAAGATAAAAAGTGTATGTTTTATATGAGAAAGAATTACAGATTAGATAAGGAGCAATGCGGATGTCAGATCCAAAAATTCAAGGCAATGGAAATGTTGATTACACGAATATTTACCAAAACGAGCCACAAAGACGTGTAGAAGCAGAAGAGGAAGAAATCTTCCAATTCTCTGATGATGACAAAAAATTAACACGTGAGGTTGACGATTCACCAAGAGAAATTCGTATCGGTCACGACAGAGATGGTAATAAATTCAGATACACGGACGATACACACGAAGTACTGGTCACAAAGACAACAGCGGGCAAAAATACATATATGACAAAAGCAGAATTTGATAAACAAGTTTGTGAAATCCTGCACGTAAACAAACTGCCACAAGGAATAAAAGCAGAGTTCAGAGATGGCTCTATTGTATTTATTGACGAAGCAACAAATCTGACACTTTCAGGGGCAGAACTCCGAAACGATCCAAGAATACTTGCAGCACAAAATACAATAGAAGGAATTAACCCTCTTGATTTTATAAAAGGAAACGCTATAAGCATTGTTCCACTAGATAATGCAACATTTACACCGAGTGCAAACCCACAATTTAATATTCAACTAAACACTACTGACACTGAAAGGGACAGGCTATTAGCGACCATAAAAGAGAACCCTAATGAATTTTTGCCTGTACTTACAGAACTCTACGGAAACTCAAAACAAGGCAGAATGGCTCTACAAAGACTCGTAAGAGATTCATTTGATATTTCCAAACCATCTGGAGCATCGGCAGAAGACATAAACAAACGACTTGCAGAGGTTAAATCACCTATGCGAAACATGGGGCAACTATTCCTCAATGCAGAACAAAAATATGGAGTCAACGCCTGGGCAATTCTGAGTGTAATCGGGATTGAATCAAGTTACGGAAAAAACAAAGCCCAAGGTACAAGTGGTAATTTTATCGGACTAAAACACCGCAACAGTAACAGCCACAGAGAACTGCGAGGTTCTACAAAAGAAGAAACCTACAGAAACAACATTAACGCAGTTGCGCACCAACTCCACCTCTACAACACAAAAGGACTAATGACCCCTTATGATGTTGCAACAAGGTATTGTAACGCTAACAAAGGACCGTGGAGTAACTTTATGGCAACAGAGATTATGCGTGGACAAGGTGAAAGAGGTGATAAACCTAGTGATGAGGTCTTGGCTCAATTAAGAGGCGAACCGATACCTCCTAAACCTGTAACGCAACCGGAACCAATGATTCCAACAGGTGAAAACATTGCTGCAGTAACACCATTTGACGAACCGCCTATTGACGAACTGAAAGAAGAATTTCCAAATATGATAAATGAAATCACTGTTACCGGCAGTCTTTCAAAAGTTAAAAAGAATACTAACGGGACGGAAAGTTAACCTGATATTCTGTTAATTACCTGTTCACAGGTAAGTCCCGTTTCATCTATTGCAATATTACCCCAACCTGCAAGCAAAGGCACTATTTGCGGGTATGCTTTGCATGGCAAAAGATTATTTGAGTTATCATCCACAAAATATGCCGTTTTTATATGATTATTCTCCATATATTCTGCAATAAAATCGGCTTTTGTTGCATATTCTGCCAACTCGTCTTTTCCAAAAATCATATCTGACGAGAGTTTTATCCCATACTGCTCTAATCTGTATTCTATCGCTTTTTTGTTCTTTTTTGACACAATCGGGGTAACGATTTTAGATGATTTAATCAGTTGTTTTAATTCATAAAAAAACGGAAACGGTTGCTCTAACTTATCCCAAAATTCGTGATAATTACTCATTAAATCCCTGCGGGCAGAATAATATTTTTCATCAAAAACCTTTTCAGCATCTAAATCTCTTTTTTGCATAAAATATTCATATTTAGAAATCAATTCTTCATCTGATAAATTTTCATTTATCAAACCCATTAAATAATAATATTGCCAAGAGTTATAAACAAGAAACTTATAGCGATATAATTTTTTATACTCAATATCATCAACGGGTTCAAAATAATCTGTTCCGTAAAAAGCGTACCGACACAACAAATACGCCTCTTTCAACGTATCAAACAAAACTCCGTCAAAATCTAAAAACACACAATTCATGCCAACCTGCTTACTTAATAATCACAAATGCCATACTCAAAAGAATAAGAATAATCTGAATAAAAGTAAAATATTTTTCGGTATGATATGTTGCAATCAATCCCAGCATAAAAGGAGAAAAAGCGAACCCAAACATAATTAGTTTTTCACTTGTTAACGGCAATAACCATACAAGAACAAGCGCAAATATAGAATAAAAGGCGATAAAGCCAGCCATAGTTGCGCAATAATCAGAAACGAAAGCGGGATGCTTTTTCTTAAATACAAACAGTTTTCCATAGGAAAGCATTGAGGCAAAACCTGTTGCAGATATTAAAAATAAACCTTTTAATATTGATGTCAGCACGCAACACACTCCTCAACTCTCGAATGTGAATTAAAGAAATCCACTACAGTGTTGAACACAAACTCTTTTTCATTATCATACAGAACCATGTGATAACTATCATAAAGAATAATCAAATCTTTATCCTCTGATGATATACCCTCATAAACAACTCTTGAACTACGAGGACTTGTAAGGTCATCTTCTTCAGAATGAATAAACAAAATCGGAGTTATAACCTTTTTTAGTTGCTCTTTTTTGCGAACAAATCTTGATAATTTTAAAAGTTCAAATATACAGGTCATAGGGAAATCCATCATCCCGACATCACTTTTTCCCAACAATTTTTTTACAATATTTCGTGTTCTTTCGTTTTTAATACCATGAGGCTCGCATTCAGGATAAGTATAATAAAATCTTTCTAAAGTAGAGAGTCCTAACGGAATAAGCACCTTATACCAAGGTAATCTCCAACCGTCAAGGAAAAGAGTAGTTGATAAAGCAACGACCCCCGCAACCTCATCAGGATATTTTTCTGCAATAGCGATAGCCAAAACCGCACCCAGACAAAGTCCTGACACATATACTTCATCATACTGTTTTTTCAGTTGTTCAAATCTATTGTATGCACAACTTAACCAGTCTTTATAAGTAACAGTATAAATTTCTTCAACCTTATCCCCATGCCCCGGCAGACAATCACAATAAACATCATAACCCTGAGAACATAAGAATTGTCCGTATTTCTTCATCTCAAACGGACTCCCTGTCATACCATGAAACAACAATATGGCACGATTTGTCGTTCTATCTTCATTTAATAATTCAAAATCTAATGACATTCTTTATCCAATCTACGAATAACTGATTAAATAAACCAATTAACTCTCACTTAACTTCCCGCAGACATGATGCCTTTACCTAAAAATATCACACTCTACATAAAAAGTAAATGGTCTTAAATCAGACCATTAACTTTTGTAAATTTATTATTTTTATAAAAACAGAAAATATAGTTGTTATGTCTATGTTATACTTATTATATGGATAGATGGCTTAAGTTACCTGATTTTGTAAGATTTTTAATCATAGGTTGTGTGAACGCAGGTATTTCATACATCATATATGCTCTTGCCGTATTTGTACTTGGAGAAGCATATTATCAACTTTGTGTTACATTACAATGGGTTTTATCGTCATTTATATCTTATCTGAACC
>CAMHDG010000182.1 GCA_946183815.1 uncultured bacterium
ACTAGTTCCTAAGACTAGCGTGTCTACCATTCCACCACATGCCCATAGTTTTCAGTGATTTTCACAACATTTATATATTACAATAAAAGTTTTTCTATTGCAAATTCAAATTTTTAAAAGTGGTTCTTCATATTAACTTTATATTATAAATTTATGTAACAAAATTATTATTTATGAAATCCATAGGGCTATAATAACTTTATTAATATGAGATATAAATTGTGAGGTGTTATATACATGGTAGAGAGCAATTCATTACAGGCATTATTTAAGAACGATAAAAACGGGCTGACATTAGACCAGTTCGTAACGAAATATAATGAACTTAAAGCACAGGAGCAGTCCAACCAAAACGCATCTTCTATTTTTAAAGACGGGATGTCGCTTTCTATTGAAGAAATATTTAAGACCCTTGATGACAATCACGATAATATAATTGATAATATTGAGATTCAAAAACTGCGTGAATACAGCAACGATAATGATGAAAACCAAACAATTACGGAATCAGATTTAAATGAACTTTACGGAAAGACTATTAAGCGATTAGAAGGCAATTTTACCTCAAATGATCCAAAAGAAATATACGAACAGGCACAACAGATAGCACAGGCGAACCCTGATTATAAACCAAAATATTCGGATAATCCTGCATTGTCTGTGATATCTGGTCAGATAAGTGCTATTAAAGCACTTATGGAGGGTAGAAAAAACGCTTCCGAATCAAAAATTCAGCGTTTTCAAAGTGAATTGGATAACCTTATGACAACACAGTCAAACTTGAGCAAAAAAGACAAGAGAACATACGCTAATAACTGTGCTGAACTTGCAAAACTTAAATCTAATGAAAAGAGTAAAAAATCCGAACTTGAACGCAAACAGGAAGAAATGAGCAGAGTAAAGGCAGAGATTGATTATGTCAAATCTCATTGTAGCGAAGATGATTCAAAATCAAAACTTGAAGAATTAAACTCAAAGTATGGACAACTTGAGAGTGAATGTTCCAAACTATCAAAAGAAATAAGTCAAATAACGAGTAAAATAACCGATTTGAATAATGAGCAAAGCAGGCTTGTTGCCTCTGCAAAAATGAATAACTCAAATTTTGAGGAAAGAAAAAATTTTCTTGAACGTAGTATTCAGACGGAAAGAGATTCGTATGATGCTGATATGAGAGGATATGAAAGTCAAATAAGTAATCTTGAAGATGCAGAACAATATGCCGTTACAACAAGTGCTGAAACGTATGATGGCTCAATGTATCAAGATGAGGATACCTCAAACTTTAGTTATGATTCAAAAGAACTCCAAAACAAATGGAAAGCAAAATGGACTAAAGAGTTAGGCTCTGCAAAAGCGGATGCAAAAATAGCAAAACTTGGCGGGGATGCGTTCTTTAACAAGGTTTGTGCAGTTGCACAAAGATTACACTGTGATGCTAATGCACTTATGGGGGTTATGAATTCAGAAAGCGGAATTGACCCAAGCAGAGGTAATGCTGCAGGCGGTAGTGCTGTCGGACTTATTCAGTTTATGCCTCAGACCGCTGCCCAACTAGGCACAAGCAGTGCTGCTTTAAAATCAATGTCTGCGGTAGAACAGTTAAATTATGTTGAAAAAATGATTAATTATTCAAAGAAAATCGGCGGAATAAGTCAAGACCAGCCTGTTGATTCAGCAACTTTATACACACTGGTATTCTTGCCTGCTTATGCTAAAAAAGATGTGTTGACAGTAAAAGGACACAAATTCTATAACACAAACAGCGGGCTTGATAAAGACGGTGACGGTATGATAACAAAGGCTGATATGCGAAGAAGAGTTCAGCAGTTTATGGCATAGAGTATAATTTTTTAGGAAAATATATGCTATACTTTTATAATTCTGCCATATTACTTTCATTTATCATGTCTATCAGGGTTTTTGATGCTCCCCAATCAATATCAAGATTTTTTGCTATACTCAATTTAAGCACGTGTTCCCTTGCTATTCTGTACGCTTTTGGCATAGTTTCACAAAGAGAATTTCCGTCTTTTTCAATAACTATTTGACCTATTTCATTGTCATAAACCTTTGAATAATTTAGTCCTAAATCTTGACAAAACGGCATTGTTAATCTGTCATCATCGTGTTCAACCAATAAACCAAAGGTTCTGCAAATAAGTCCTCTATTTTGATAAACACTACATCTGTGATTAACAAGAAACGGACAGTCATACATAAATTGCTCTCCGTTAAACTTTGATTTTGCCTCGTTAACCCTTGCTACATTTTCTAAAATCTTAAATTTGGTTTCATTATCGAGAGTCTTATACTCGTCTAAAAGATAATTAAACTCTAATTCGGAAAAAGGATACTCCCCCTTTTCACAGCAGTACGAACAACCCTCTTTACACATAATAAACTCTTTTTGTTCATTAAACATTCTGTCAAGTTCTCTTTGAAAAGTATGCAAAAATATCTGATAACGCTTTTTTAAATCATAATCAACCATTTTGCTTCTCCAAAATAACAAGATTGCGTGTGTAATTTTCCTCTAATGGTAATTTATACTCAATAAGAGGGTGTATTTTAAGGTGATACTTTCTTATAATATATTTTGCATTATCAAGTTCCTCATTAACAATTAAGGACTTATATAGAACGATATAGCCTTTTTTATCAAGCAATGGATAAGAATATTCAACCATTTTATCAATTTTAGCAACAGCCCTGCTTACAATCAGGTCGTATTTTTTATCTTTAATACTTTCAACTCTTGAATTTATCAGGGTTAAATTTTTAAGCCCCAAGTTATCTGCCATACGCAGAACAGCGTTGATTTTCTTCTGAATACTGTCAACAGCATCAATTTTAAAATTAGGATATTCCATTGCCAGCGGAATAGAAGGAAACCCGCCACCTGTGCCTATATCAAGTATTGTGGCAGACTTTATATCATATTTTTCAATAAAGAGTTTTAGTGAAAGAGAATCAAAAAAATGTTTTTCATACAAAAATTTTTCATCATTTTTGGATATTAAATTTAATTTAGAATTTTCTAAAAGAAACACCTCTTTGAACTTGTTGTAGTCCGAATTTATTACAAAATTAGTCATAATCAGGTACTAACTCCTCAAATTTTTCTTTCCCTATTCTTGCACGGATATCCTCTATTCTTGATTTTATCATAGAAAAATTAGGTTCTTCAATAACCTCAACCCCTTCTCTGTATAGAGATAAGTATTCTTCAAGTGCTTTTTCGGGTTCGGGATAATCATAATATACATCACCAAGCGTGATAATACTCAGCAAAAGTGCATTATAATCATCGGTTTTTAGTGCGTGTTCTTTCGCTTCTAAAGATAATTTAACAAGTAAGTCTTTTTCTTTTTTATCTGTTAATGGGATGATTTTTGATAAAGAATAATACATTCCGTACTCATTTCCATTTTCTTTATCCGCATCATAGGCTTTTTGATAACATTCTTTTGCCTCAGAAAACAAGTTGTTTTCGTTAAACAAATCAGCAAGGTTAGAATAGGCAAGAGCTTTATATTTACTTGTCGCATCATTTATTTCAATAAAAATAGGTTCTTCTAAAATTTTGTCATCCTTATTTATATCACCATTTTCATCGGATAAAACAGCATATTTAAAAAACAATTCCATTCTTAAACCTTTTGGGGTAGTATCGTCAGCATATTTTATTCCCTCTTCGTAGTGCTGAATAGCAACAGATTTGTTTGAGGTTGAAAGTGCAATGTTGCCAAGCAGAACATTTGCACCCATTATTATAGTATTGTT
>CAMHDG010000183.1 GCA_946183815.1 uncultured bacterium
ATCCGTATTATAACGATAGAAGATTTTGTCTTTAACCTTTTTGAATATATTTCTTATGCTGAATTTGTGTGATTTTTCAGCCTTAACTTTCATCGGTTTTGTTTCTTCTTTAGCAACTTTAACAGGTTTTTCTTTACCTTTCGTTTTAATTACAATTTCAGGCTCTTTCTTTTCTTTAAATACTTTTTTAGGCTTAGGGTCATCGTGAAGAATATTGGCAGTTCTTTCCACAAGTTTACCCATCATACATCTAAACCCAAATAACAAAGCAGCCCCACGTCTGCCGCCACTTCTTACGGTTGCCTGTGCAAAGCCTGAATATTTATCCGCCCAGCGTTTTTGGATACCTAAACCATACTCTACATAAGGGTCAAGCGAGGTTGCAGGTAATCTGAACCCGTCTGCATAATAATTTGTCTTATCACAAAAGACACAAATTACATTTACAATCCCATAAGGCTGCCATCCGTTTCTTAAATTCCCCACAAACTTTATCCCAGGAATAAAGTGCATTGCATGTAAAGGCTCTGTTTTTACTCTTGCACCTGTTGAGGCTGTATAATCGTTCATCCATACAAACGTGTAACCCATTGCAACCTGTGGCTGAATAATAAATTTGCCTTTTGCAAGTTCTATATTATAACCCATTCTGTCAGAGAAACCTGTCATAATGAGATTAAATGTATCAGACCCGTATGGAGTATCACTGTTATTTATCTGCCAGCCAACCGCAGTTGTTAAAGTATTATAAAAATTACCTTTATAAATATTAGCAGTTGCACCTATAACTGCACCCTGCTGGTTAGCATCAATGTTTTTGTAATGATAACTTGTACCGTTATAACCAATATATCCGCCATACACAAACCTGAAGCCATGACCTATATCAATCAGGTTACTATCACCACCCGCTAAAACACCATAATTGATAGCATTTACTTTTGGACCGTTTTTCAAAGGAATACTCTCAAAAGAAGAATATGGTCTTACCCAGATACTTTTCACTTCTTCCGGCACATTCATAAACGAAGGGTTATAATATGGGTCAGACGCATCTACCTCTGAAGGCGGGTTTCTATACATATTATCTCTTGCATATTTTGGCAGCATCATATAAGTGAAAGAATGATACATTGCATATTCAAAATCCTGCAATATAGTCATGTGACCTATGTGTTGGGCAACCGAACCTGTTAATACTGACGGGTTGAAATCATCTCCGCCTCCGCCGCCTCCGCCGCCTTTGCGTCCAAAGACAAAGTATCCGTCTGATTTGTCGTAGGATACTATATATTTATATACTCTTGAATAAACCGTTTTTACGTCTGTTTTAACGTGATTTTTCAGCGGGTCGTCTGCAAAGAATACTCTTGTAACTTTTCTTGCGGTATCTTTTACTAAATTCATACTGCTGACGTTTACTGTTCCGTTTATGTTTTCATAGTTTTCGGCATTTATTCTGTCCATTGTTTTATCTTCAAGGTTAACATCAACCTTTAATTTTGTTGTTCCGCTCACTGTTAGTGTATTAAAGTTTGCGTTTCCAATTTCGTTATTTTGCATATTGAGAGTACCACTTTGTGCGTTAAAATTGTTACCTGACATCAAATTGTCATGCGCCATATTTAAGTTAGTACCACTCAAAGTAACATTAGCGTTAGAGATTGAATTATTGAGGTTAATATTCCCTTTATCCGTACCTGTAACATTAACCCCATATTTGTTAGTTGTACCGTCAATTTTGTCGTTAAGGTTGATAGTACCGTTGTCTTGTGCATCAAAAGTTACGGTTGCATCAGAATTACCAACGTAAATAGCATTATTCTCTCCGCCTGCGGTGTTGCCTTCAAATGTTGAAGATCCGTCTTGTGCTTTTATCAGAATATCTTTGTTTGTATAAATTGCGCCACCTTTTCCGTTAGAGGTGTTGTTTTTGAAATCTGTGTTTGTAAGTTCAACGGTTGAATCATCTGTAACATACATTGCACCGCCATCACCGCCTGCTTTGTTGTTTGAGAGGGTAGAATTATTCATAGTGACTGTACCGCTTTTGGCATAGATTGCACCACCGTCACCGTCTGAAGAGTTGTTGGTTAGCACTGCGTTATCTGTTGCAAAAGAGGCAGAGTTGTTTTCTAAATATACAACAGAACCGTCTTCTGTCGAAGAGGCATTTTTAATTGTTATATCTTTTAAATAAACGCTTGAAATCGGGTTCTTCATCACAAACATTGAATGTCCGTTTGCATTTATTACTCCGTAATTTGAATTTGCTATATTATATATAGACAAAATTGATTCCTGTGGGGTTTCTGGTAAATCTTTTGTTAAAGTATATTCCGTATCTGTTCTGAAGATAAAGTTCTTTATCATGTGCATTGGCTCTTTATCTTTAACCATTTCATAAAGAACATCCTTCATCCCTGTTATTGTGATACTGTCATTTGTTGTTGAGGTTGTCGCAAGTGCCACAGACTCAGCAATAATTGAATTATTATACATTGTAGGCTGAACTTCTGAAACGACATTTTGTAAAAGTTTGTCAATATTTAACTGAATATTGCCTGCGTTCTTAAGCACTTGAACTGTACCGGATTCACCTGTTGGAGCAGTTACGATATTCATTTCCGAGATATTCATAGTTCCCCTGCCGTTAGCAGATGTTAGTGTATCAGCCTTGCTGTTTTCAAAATCGGCATCAATGATAAAATTGACATTATTACCAATATCAAGGTTATCCATTGTATGCTCTGTGGTTTCGCCGTCAGAGAATGAAATATCCACGTTTGATGCAGAAATATCGCCATTTTTGATGTCCCCGAATACTCCTATTTTACCTGTTCCGTCACCTGTAAGTGCAACATTGTAGCCTGATACCCCATCGATACTGTTTTTAAGGTTGATTTTTCCACCGTTTTTAGCACTCATTGTAAGGGTAGAATCGGAGGTTGCCATATAAATAGCATTATCCGTTCTTCCGTTAGTGCTATCCTCGGTGTAGTTGTCAACAATCTCTACGTTGTCACTGTCAGCGATAAGTGAAACAGAGTTTCTTGCATAAATTGCCCCTCCTCTTGCAACAGAGGTTGTGTCTTCTGCAATAGCACTGTTATCTTTGAAACTGACGTTTGTCAAAGTCAGGTTGCCTCTTGAATATATCGCACCACCGTATGCGTTTGATTGTGATGTTGTTGAGTTGCCTTCAATATTAACATTTTTTAGGGTAATATTTGCATCTTGGGTAATGTTATATATTACGGAAGCAAAACTTGAGGTTGCACCGTTCAGGGTTACATTGGAAATATCAAGAGTCGTTTGAAGCCTTGAAACCACAAAGCCTGAATACCCGCTAAATAAGATACTGTTGCTATTCTTATCAATACCTGTGATAGTAAATTTACCAGGGGAAGTTACACCCATATTTTCTGTAAGAGTTGCATTCTCACCTGCCACAAAGTTATACACACGGCTGGATTCTGTTGCTTGATTGAGTTGCGGGATAGTTGGCTGTTCGGTTTCAGCATAAGAAAAATTACTGTTCATACAGGTTATTAAACCTGTCAAAAACAGCATACGAAAAATTATGCTAAATTTCCCCGAATTAATCTTATTCAATTTTTAACCTTGTAGCAACTCTTAAATTTCCCCGAAATTTAGTAAATACTAAATTCCAATGATATTGTTTCATATTTTCTTCAACATGTCATAATCTATTTGGAGGATATTTTGGTAAATTATTGTTTATCGGGGGTAAATATATAAATCGTTAAAAGCCCCTCT
>CAMHDG010000184.1 GCA_946183815.1 uncultured bacterium
GGAGAGGGGCTTTTAACGATTTATATATTTACCCCCGATAAACAATAATTTACTTTGCAAAAAACGTAATATATATATAAAAGGCAACGGCAAGAATAAGAATTAGTCCGCCTATAAAGTTCATCTTTGTTGCTGACTTTGGATTCTCCACAAGACTTGGATACACATATTGTTTTGCCTGCTCTTTTTTCTTCTTATAAAGTTGATTATTCTTCTTGGCGGTCTTTTTCTTTGCAATATACTTTTCTTTAAGTTTCCCCTTTTGCTTCTTTTCACCAAGAACAAGTACATCTTCAGAAAATTCTAATTTTTCGAGTTTTTTATCTCCGCCACTCATAACGGCATAATTTATAGCCAATTCAAAGGCTCTTTTTATACAGTCAAGTGCAATATTGCCATCTTGTTTAACTTTTTTTCCATGAGCAGAAGCGTTCCCCTGTGCCTTTAAAAAATATAAATCTCCGATAAGTTCACGTTGTCTTATATTTTTTGTAAAATGGTCGTTCAGAGTTGACAAACACTCATCAAAGGTCGAATCAGGAACAAGCCTTTCCCCCAATAAACTCCTGCATACATTTTCCGCAAAACGTCTTGTCTGAACTATTGCCTGCTCAAAATATTCGTCACGATAAAGTTTCTCTGCATCCTTTATTATTCTGCATAAATCTTCATCTACATCTTTTAAAAAATCAAAATTAGACATAAAAAAACTCTCTATTACTATGTTAATATCTTACCATAATTATAGAGAGTTTTTAATCTTATCTTGTTGCTAATTGTCTTTTGTAAAATGTGCTTTTGTTAATTTTTTCTTTAATGAGATTTTTTTGCTCAGTTGACGCTAACTTTAATTGAGACAAATTTTCAAGTCTGGTTAAAAGTTCAGAATTTACATAAGTTTTGTTTTTGTCTTTAAGCAAGCCCCAATAATGAGCCTCTTTTTGCGTTGCAGTGTACTCTTCCTCGTAGGTTGCTACTTTGAGTTTGTGAAAACTTTCGTGTGCAATAATACATGCCAACTCTTCAGGAGATGCATTTCTGTATTTTGAATGAATTAAAATATATCTGTTTCCAAAAGAGTCAACTGAATTTACAGCGAAATGTCTGTTATAGGAATATGCGATTTGTGATAAGTCATAAAATACAATCTTCACAGAATTTTCTTCCAAATTTTCAAACACTTCATTTGCCCCTGCATTTTCTAACATAACAAGAGCATTCTTAATCCTTACATCGCTTGTAAAGTTATCTACATAACCTGCAAATACAGGCATGTTAAACAACAATACCATTAGAACAGCGATAACAAATCCTTTTATTCTCATAATCCCCCGATAAACCGATGATTTATCAAGTTCTTTGTCTGAACAAATTCATTCCTTATTCTTTTAATAGTGTGTAGTACGGGTAAATTTAATAGTTTAATAGTTGTTTAATGAATTGCAGACTTAACTCGGTAAATGTATTTTCTTTTTATACTCCTACTTTATTTTAAACTATCTGTCCACATGCCTACAACCCTAAAATCCAAAAAAATTAACAAAAGTTAATAAAACGGTTAAAATTAAAATTAATTGAATAATACACCCTAATACACAAAACTCATAAAGTTGTTACCCTGAACTTGTTTCAGGGTCTTGTTACCTTATTATTTTGACACAGCAAAAAAATAACCGACTTATAAATAAGTCGGTTACTTTATTTCTTATAGTAATTATTAGTCAGTATATAGCGGTGCAAGTTTCTTCTCTTGTTGAGGAATTACACCTTCTTCGATTGGCAAATATACCCTGTAATCAATTACAGGGAAACAGTTATCGATGCTTTCAATTTCTTTAAGTTTAGCATCATCAATGTTACCTGATTCAATCATGTCAGCGATTGTGCTAAATCTGTCAACATGTTCGTTAAATCTGTCAGTAGCATAATCTTTTGCCTGCCATGTTGTGATTAAGAAAGGCCAATCTGAACTTTGTAAAAGCAAGTTTTCTCTTGCCAACTGATTTAAGGCTCTGTGTAACAACTTATCTTCAGGAATAGTTTCATAATTTGAAACAATCTCTGTGATACGTTTTTCACAAGAGTGAATAATAGGCCACATCCATTCTGTTAAGTGGTTCATCCAAACGTAGAAATGACCGCCTTGTCCCCATGAAGATTCAGGAATTTGTATCGCTTCTTTTGGAGGATGTTGTTTAATGTATTCGCCTGCTGTCATTCTTTCAACATCAGGAATATACTGGTTGAATTTTTTAATAACCTGCTTAATAAATTCAACCCCTTCAAACCACCAGTGTCCGAATAATTCTGTATCAAATGAAACCATAACAAGACCTTCTTGTCCGTTATGAGCCTTTTTATAATCATTTAATAAATGATAAATCAAAGTTGTATAGTGATCGGAGTTTTCATTGATTTTGTTCAAGGCTAAAACCGGATCATACAACATCTTATCACCTAAATCAGTAGTAGGAGATGTTATTCTCCAATAGTGCATACCTGATTTGTCGTCACGTTTATGAAATTCTCTAAAACAACCGTCACCAGGGTAACCGTCTGCAGCAGACCAAACCTGATAACCTGCTCTGTCATTCCTTCCCATTACGGCAACTTGTGCATCAGGCAACCAGTATGCAGAATAAGTATCATATCCTGTTGCTTCTCTTTCCGGCAACGGAATATATTCAATATTACCATACACACCGATTACACGTCTGTTACCGATTGAATTACCCCCTTCAATAACGTGTGATTCAGTGAAGAAATACTCAATATCATTATTTTGGAGAGTAACCTCAATAGCAGGTCTCCAATGTTTTTTACCATCTTTACCAACAAATTCATAGCCCTGACGATATGCACATTCAGGAAGCCATGCACCCATTGCTTTATGTCCGAATAATCTTTTTGTTGTATCTTGTCCAACCTTAAATTGTGCATTCAAGTTGTTATCTGTCGCCAACAATGGAGAGAAACCATGCGTAGCACCTGATGTAGTGATTTCAATACAACCTAAATCTTGATATTTTTTGAAATATTTAATCAAATTCTTTTCGTATTTGTTTACGAAATCATCTCTTAACTTGTTCCATAAATCAAAATAATATTTTGCCAAATATTTTAAATGTTGTGAATGAGGCACTTCAGGATCGGGGTATCTTTCCAAATCCTTTGAAACAGCAGTGATTTGAGCATCAATATATTTTACAAATCCGTTTTGCAAGTGCTCATCATTCAACTGTTCAGCCAAAATAGGAGTAATCCCTACTGTCAATTTTGCCTTAATACCTTCATCCCACAATTCTGAAATAGCATTCAAAAGTGGAACGTATGTTTCTGCCATACATTCATACAAATTTTCTTCACCAAATGGCCACATACCTGCTTTTCTGTAGTATGGAAGGTGACTGTGTAACATAAATACGAATTGTCCTACTGACATGTTTTGCCTCCGTGCTTTTAGTGTTTCATTTTTATGTGTATTATTATACAAATTTACTATTTCCAGTATAGTATAAATGTTTAAAAAATATAATACTTAAGTATTAATTCTGTTGGATAATGTTACAAAAGTTTACGATTATTTGTTATATAGAGGATATATTTTGTATGGTAAATTATTGTTTAGAGGCTTTGCCTCTAAACAATAATTTACGGTGACTAGGTGATTAAGTGATTAAGTGACTAAGCAAGCCAATTTTTAATCGGCAATAATACTTTGACTTTAGCCAAATTCTTAGTCACTCAGTCACCTAGTCACTTAATCACTTTTGCAAAT
>CAMHDG010000185.1 GCA_946183815.1 uncultured bacterium
ACTTGTTTACAAAAGTTAACATAGTGTTAAAAAGGCAGTAATACTAGATTTAATAGTAAGAATTAAGTTGAGAGAGAGAGTTTATTATTTTAATTAAGCCTTTAAGTTAATGCATAACGCCTTATCATCTTCGGGCGGATATGTCATTTGAAGTTTTTTCATTTCTTTTAATTGGTTTGCACAATCAGATATTGCATCCTTGCCAAAGGCAGGACTTAAGTATTTAAGTAATCCTTGCATTTAATAATCTCGCTCTCTATAATTTTTTAAATCTTATTTACATATATATAAAGTATATACTCTTAAAAAAATTGCCTTTTTTATTGTGAAAATATTAAGAAATGTAACAATAAAATGTTAAAGATGATATTTTGTTGATATAAGCGAAATTTAAGCAACTAAAAAACTGCCGATAAGTAAATCGGCAGTTTTATTGAAAAATTTTTCTTATACAAAATATTCTCTTTGGATAATAGAAATAATTTTGTTAAGGAAATGTTTATATCTTGCTCTGTCTGATTCCCCTGACAAAACGATATCAGCATGCTCTTTACAAGGTCTGATATAAATTTTTGCTTTTTCATTAGCGTTAAAATAAATAGCATCAGCAGAAGAGCCAAGTCCTCTTTCTTCTGCTCTTACATAAAATCTTTCTTTTTGGATATGTTCTCTTATATCTACATAAATCTTGAAATCAAAGGCACTTTTAACTTTATCGGTTAACGTAAATAAACCTTCAGAGATAATAACTCTTGAAGGTTTTGCAAGTGTATGATTGTCATGTCTGATAGCGGTACCGCTCATGTCGTATTTTGGAAGAAGAACCTCTTTGCCGGAAAGTAATTGTTTGATATGTTCAGACATTAATTCCAATTCCAAAGCCTGAGGAACGTCTAAATCATAATGTTTAGCGAACTCGGCAAAACTACCTGCCGCTTTAACCATATCTGACCTATCGTAATAATAATCGTCAGTATTAACCCTTGTAATAATATCACTTGCGTCATATTCGGTTGCAAAAGCGTTGATAGTTTCAATAATATCAAGCGTAATAGTTGATTTACCGCTTGCAGTTTCCCCTGCTATCCCGATTGATGCCGAACGGGTAACCATGCCTGACATAAACTCTGCTATCCTGCGGATAACATCCGGCTTATAGTCTAATATTATTGAATCTGATGATTTCATTTCTGTTTCAAATATATAGTGTAAATTCTGTTCTATCCTGTCAATCATACGATTAGGAACAGACTTTGTTACATAATCTTTCCTTGCTTGTTGGTTTTGTTCCGTTATAGTTATTGTGTCATAGTTAGTCATTGGTCATTCTATCCTTTTTTAATACGTACTGTAAAAAATTAGTCAAATTTTTTATATTATACCAAAATAAAACACATAAAAAAAGTTTTTGATAAAATATTAATACAATGTTTACAATTAATCACTTTTACTAATATCTGCTCACTACGCTCGCCCTAAACAAGTATTTACAGAAAGGACAAAAATGCAAATAACACTCGGAACAGGAAACGAACATAAAGTATTTGAAATAAACGAAATAGTTAAAGAGCAGGGATATAAAAAGATTGTATTCAAAGCCGTAGAGGGCAATTTTAACCCAATAGAAAACGGCTCAACATTTGAAGAAAATTCACTTATCAAGGCAAAAGAAGGGGCAAGACTGTCCGGCATGCTCACACTTGCTGATGATTCTGGGTTGTGTATAGAAGCACTAAACGGTGCTCCGGGGTTATACTCTGCAAGATATGCAGGTACACAGGATGAAAAAATTGCACGTATTTTGAAAGAACTTGACGGTCAGGAAAACAGAAAAGCGAAATTTGTTTGTTGCATGACCCTTGTTGATAAAGACGGAAACACCATCCACACAACAAAAGGAGAATGTCATGGGCAAATAATTAAAGAAAGAAAAGGCTCTAACGGGTTTGGCTATGACCCAATTTTCATGCCTGACGGATATGAGATTACCCTTGCCGAAATGTCAGAAGATGGCAAAAACAAAATCTCCCACAGAGGCAAAGCACTAACTCAAATGCTTAAATTTATAAATGAAGAATTGTAGATTATTATTTAGACGTAGTTAGGTAGTTAAGAATGCCGACATGATGTGATATATTTATGAATAATAACTTGATTTTTCTTAACTACTTTCTAAGGTTAGCGATGCGGTAATCAGAGATTACCACATCCTGCATCTACATCTAATATCCACAGCAGTAAGGCTGTAAAACAATTATTTAAACCAGCCCCTCTTTAAGAGCCTTAACCGCAGCCTGAGTTCTGTCATCAACGACAAGTTTTTGGATAATATTACAAACATGGGCTTTTGCGGTGTGTTCACTTATTGTAAGAGTCTTTGCTATCTCATTATTCGTCTGACCGTCAACAACAAGTTTCAAAACCTCATATTCTCTCTGAGTAAGGTTTGCATGTGTTTGCCTGAAGCCCGCTCTTGAAAGTTGTCTTGCCGGAATACCGCTATTTTTGTCCTTGATAAACGGGGTAACTTTTGGATCTATCCACATCGCACCCTGTCTTACCGTCTTTATTATCATCATC
This sequence comes from uncultured bacterium, assembly GCA_946183815.1. Taxonomy (GTDB): domain Bacteria; phylum Cyanobacteriota; class Vampirovibrionia; order Gastranaerophilales; family Gastranaerophilaceae; genus UBA2883. The sequence goes on from CAMHDG010000185.1 coordinate 2,581, forward strand.
AGAAATTCTGTATTGATATCTTTTAAAACATAAGCATTTGCACCCGCTCTTAAAGATTCCGTAACCTCACCGTCTGATATGTGAGAGGTTAACATTATAACCTTTGTATCAAAACTATTCTGCTCTAATAATCGTTTCGTTGCCTCAATACCATTTATATCGGGTAACCCAATATCCATCAACACTATATCCGGTTTCAATAATCTTGATTTTTCTACAGCATCTCTACCGTTCTCAGCCTCCGCAACAACCTCCATGTCAGGATACTCATCAAATAAAGACCTTATTCCTATCCTCATTAATTTTTGATCTTCTACTAATAATATTTTAATACTCATAATTTTCTCCTCTTACTACGTATATTTTATTGTTCAAAATTTTTCCAAATATCCCCCGAAGGTAAACATATCCCCGATAATATTAAACCCATATAATTAAGAATACACATACAGGGGTAAATTTTAGGGTAAATTTTAGGGTAAATTTGGGGGTAAATATAAATAAAAAATCGAAAATACTTGTTTCAAGGATACAAACGTGCTACGAAATAAAAGATTTTCTCACGGTTAACAAAATTTTAGCAATAACTTTAACTAATTTTTTATATAATCACAACACAAATTATAACTGCAATTTAAGAGATATTATTAAGAAATGTAACATAAAATTTTATAAAAAAGCAATTTTTTAAAAGTTATATACTTTATATATACACAGGATAAAAATATTAGGGTTTACTACGGATATAAAAAGGAGAACTAATTATGGCAAAAGTTTTGATTTCAATGCCTGAGAAATTTTTAGACGAAATTGATGGAGTAGCAGATAACGAAAATCGCTCTCGTTCAGAATTGATTAGAGAAGCACTGCGAACCTACATTCATCGCAACAGAGTACGTAACACAGCATACGCTCAAAAGAATGCTGAACTGTTAGATGCACTACTGGATTAGAGTAAATGATATAAAAATACACGAATGTCATTTAACTCTGCTATGGGGAAATGGGGGAAAATATAACGACAAGGTTATAAAAATCAAAAGGCTTGGACATAAGTCCAAGCCTTTTTTTAGATTCAATATTAACCCTCTCCCCAACCCCTCTCCATAGGAGAGGGGCTTTTCGGCGGCAGCCGAAATTATCTCCCTTGGGGGAGAGAAATTTTTCGACATTCGGTTACAGTTT
>CAMHDG010000186.1 GCA_946183815.1 uncultured bacterium
GGGGAAAAATTCCAAAACTTGTTGATAAAAACTCTCAAACCTTCTGATAATTCATTCTCAAAGTTGCTGATACTTTATTGATAAGTTATATGTTCTTTAAAGAATATTATACAAATTATCAATATCTAATTTTTGTAAGATAAGGGCAATAAAGACTTTTGATAAACACTGTGTAAGTGTATCAATTGCATAAATATCTAAATCATCACCGCTTGCAAATGGTTTAATTATCTTGTCATCTGCAGGAGTTTTTAATTTTCCTGATTTATATGGATGAATAGAATGGTTACGCAGATTCATTATTTGTTCACTTAAAATGGAAATTTGTTGTTCTGAGGTATTGCCCAATTCGTTTATATCAAAATCAAACTTGATTTCGCTCTGTTGAAAAATCTTATTAAAAGTATTTGTACTTAATTGAGATAATGCAACTTTAATATCACTTCTGGTACTTGCTCCTTTATTAATTATATTCCCAAAAGTTTCGAGTAACTGTGCTTTTTTGGAAATTTCATATGATAATACATTTGATGTTTCGTAACTACATATTGAATCTATGACCATTTCATATTCATCATATATTTCAAACCATTTTTGTAATATAGATCCTAAATTTTGACTTACAGTCTCATAGTCAATATTAAAATAGGGGACAAAGATATCGGATTTATGATTGGGCCGTAAAATATCATACTTTATAAAATAATCAAACTGTTTTACTTCAGATATTGAGGTTAAATTAGCAACTTGATTAAAAAATAAAGAGAACAGTTTTTGTATTTTCAAAATCATACGATATAAATATAGTACAGGAAGTTCTTTTTCAGATGAAAGTTTTAAATAACAACTCGGATAAAGATTTACATCCGGATACTTCAAAAAATTACTCTGAAATTCATCAATTATTGATAATATAAATTTATTGTCTTGATATGTAAACTCATATTCATTGGATTTATTTCCAACTTTTATTTTTATAAAATCAGCATCTTGCCTTGATTTAACCTTATTCCCATGATTATCAACATAGCTCCACAAATTATCATATATATTTCTAGTTCTTGGATATAGCCAGAGTTTTATATTTTCTATCCTAAAACAGAGTTCTTTGCGTTTTGAGCGTAGATCAATATACTGCGTATTATTAGGATTCCCAAAATCCCAATATTCAATGTGATGACTAAATTCAATTTCGTATTGTTGTGGGTGATGATTATTACAGTTTAAAAATGTGATATTGAGACTGTCCCCATTTATTTCAAAGTGACCTTTTAAATCTCCGTGAAAATGGTTTATGTTGCTTGGTTTATCTAAAATCTCTAATTTTAGTTTGTTGTTTTCATCTTCTCTAAGTCTTACTTTTATTTGGGTATCATTATTTAATTTAATTATTCCATCTGCAGGTATATCTGTACTTTTCATTATTATTCCTTTCGTAGCATATATAAGTCGTGCTACACGCTTATTTTAACACAATTATAGTAATATGATTGTATTTGGTTCGTTTTTAGCCCATGTTAAAAAATGTGTCTGAAATATGCGTTATTATTGCTTGATAGACTTGACTTGTTGCAAAAACGAGTTAAGATGAATAGTGACATAGCAAGCGTTTTAAGACTCAACAGGTTCGGGTCCAACCCAGGCAGTTTTAAGAGTTTGTGTATATAGATGCTCATATGACTGTAGATTATCAGTGTAGATTATTGTAGATTATCAGAGAGATTGAGAAAAGTAACTATGGTTTTTCGGTGTAGATTATCAGAGAGATTGAGAAAAGTACCCCCGGAAGTTTGAGAGAATTCTCAAACTTTTTAAGTTTTCGGGGAAATCTTTCAAAACTCAGTGATACAAATTCTCAAACTGTCTGATAGTTCATTCTCAAAGTTACTGATATTGTTGGCTAGAATTAAAATCCGATACTGTTTTGGAGTTCTTTAGATTTTTTGACTTTTACTTCGTCATTGAGCATTTTTGTTATTTCATCCAAATCTTTTATCCCTAAAAAGTCGATTTTCTTCTTGACAGTTGCAAAATCCCCTGCCGTTAAACCTTTAATATTAACATTTGCGCCTTGTATTCCAAAAAAGTGTTCTATCGCGTGATTAACCTGTTCATTTGTCATAAAGTCAAATCTGATTTTGAATGTAAAACGTCTTAAACTTGCTTCATCCAAACTATCAAGCAAATTTGTAGTGCAAACAAACGGATATTCATGAGATTCCATCCAGGTAAGCATCTCATTTACCTGAGAGATTTCCCAGCTGCGTTGCGCATTATTTCTGTTCTGCAAAAAAGTGTCTGCCTCATCAAAAATAAGCATTGCTTTTTTAGATTTTGCTTCCTCAAAAGCTGCGGCAATATTTTGCTCTGTTTCACCGACCCATTTACTTATAAGATCTGATGCACGTTTAAATACGACTTCAATTCCTAAAGTATCTGCCAAATACCTTGCATAAAGACTTTTTCCGGTTCCGGGTTCACCGTACATACATAATGAAAAATTTAATTTCCCAGATTTTTGGATTTTTTTAGTTAAATCGTCCATATCAATGTCGGTATTTACAAGATTTATGTCGTAATTTTTAACATCAAATTCCTTTTTGGTTTTGACATTCTTTTTCTTTGTCACTACCTTGGCAACATTTTCTATAAAACCTTCAAAATCATCTTCATTCCCGCCAATCATTTTGGTTGTCTGCACAGCATTTGAAATCAATGACGGCGGAATATCGTAATTTTTATTTAGTTCTTCAATTTTTTTGTTATCAACCTTAAATTGATTTTTTTTCAGAATTTTATGCCAGACAGAAAGTCGGTTTTGCTCTGATAACTTTTCAAATTCAACACAATATGTCATTCTGCGCAAAAACGCCGGATCAACATCATAGATATTATTCGTTGTCCAGATTACAGGAACAGAAACCTTATCAAGCAAATCGTTCAGGTACCCTTTTGAGGCCTCGCCATTGTCACCAAATCCTCTGTTCATAACATCTTCAGCTTCGTCAAATAATATGCAGGATTTTCTTGTATTTGCCAAAACATATTGTTTTGAATACAAATCTACTAACCTTTCTCTTCGGGTGGTTTCTTCAAAATCTGAATCAACTGTTTTAACCTCATATACAGGTATTTTTGCACTGTTGCAGACAAGCTTTGCAAATTCGGTTTTGCCTATCCCAACTCCGCCATAAAGCAAAATATTTATACCTGTTTTATTTTGTTCAACTGCAGAAGACAGTATTTTAGCAACTGTTTCAAAATCCTTTTGCTTATGTGAATAATCTTTTTTACACAATTTGGATTTTTGTGTTTTACCTAAAATTGTATTCATAATTTTTGTTGAACTGTTGCAGTTCGGATTATCAAAAATTTTTAATAAATCCTCATTAATTTCAACATCTCCGCGGTTATGAGTTATTATATTTTTCATATAGAGTTTATTTGTAATTCGTTCCTTTTTTCCAACTCTGATTTTTAAATATTCCTTGGCAAACGTAGCAAAAGTATTCCCGTTTATACAGCCCAAATACATATCAAAAATGTTATTAATTTCCTTTATTCCGCTGTATAAAAATACTTTATATTCGTCATTATTCAAATGATAAATATCTTTAATCATCAAAAATTGTTTTTCTAACAAAGTGTTTTGTGGTGTAATTTTTTCAGACAAATTTTTAACAACTTTATTCATTGTTTTTAAAAAATTATCTCTTTCTTTATGCGAAACAATCGCCA
>CAMHDG010000187.1 GCA_946183815.1 uncultured bacterium
TTAATTCTGAGGGTAATATTATATCAGAGGGATATCATCATAAGTATGGAGAAAACCATGCCGAGCGTGAGGCTTTGTTAAAAATAACAGACGGTACTGACAGAGGCGGAACTTTGATAGTTAATTTAGAGCCTTGTTCTCATTTTGGAAAAACTCCTCCTTGTGCAGATTTGATAATTGAAAGAGGTATAAAAAAAGTCGTTATCGGTTCAAAAGATAATAACCCTAAAGTTAACGGTGGTGGTATAAAAAAGTTGACTGATGCAGGAATTGAGGTTTTTTGCGGGGTTTTGGAAAACGAGTGCCGAAAGTTGAATGAGGTCTTTTTTACAGATGTTGAGCAGAACAGAGTTTTTGTTGCATTAAAAACTGCCACTACTCTTGATGGAAAAATTGCAACTAAAACAGGTAATTCAAAATGGATAACGTCAGATAGGTCAAGACAGAGAGCAAAAGAGTTGAGGGGATATTATGATGCAATATTAACATCTTCTTCTACTGTGATTGCGGATAACCCTGAAATGAAGCATAAATTGAAAATCATCATAGACAGGGAACTAAAATCAGATTTTAACTCAAATATCTATAAAGACGGGAAAATTATTCTTGTCACAGGTGTTAATAGTGAAAAAACACTTCCTGATAATGTTGAACGTCTGATTTGTCCGATTGTGGAAGGGAAAATAGACCTTAAATACCTTATGCGAGAATTGTATAATCGGGGGATAAAGTCTGTGTTTGTCGAGGCGGGCGGAAAGTTATCAGGCAGTTTTCTAAAAGAAAATCTTGTTGATAAAATTTATCAGTTTATTGCACCAAAAGTATTAAATGATAACAGCGGTAAATCTTGCTTTGATGGGGATAATATCTTAAAATTGACGGATAGCAAATTATTTAAAATAAATTCATTAGAACAAATAGAAAATGATATTTTGGTTACATATTACCCGCAAAATGTGTAAATATATTGATTTCAGTATTTGCACTTAATTTTGATATCCTATAAACAGTTGAGTTTTAGCAGATAATGTAAAGTTTTGTAAATATATGCCGTAGTATTTTTTGACTTATCTTGAAAGATTATTAAATAAGATAATGAAAGGTTTGATAAAAAAAGGTTTGATATTATGGCAGGAATCGTGAGTTTACTAACAAAGGTGCTTGTACCTAGCACAAACAATGCAGCAGCAGTTGCAACAACATCTCAAGGTACAACAATTAACGGAAATCCATTCGGAAGTTCTTATGGAAATCCGTTCGTAAATGCCGGAAGATATTCCGGATATGCAAAGAACAGACCTGTTAGCGGCGGTTATTTTGCAGGCTATTATAATAATAAGCCAAACATCGTTGGGCAGCGTTTGTTCTTGGAAGTTTAACTAATCTGCTTAATCTGCCTTCAGCGAGGGCAATACAGGCTGAAGGCAAAGTCTTCTTTTTTTAGAAGATAAAAAAAGTTTAAGTATTCCTTGTGAAACAAAGGTGTGGAAGTGTGTAAGTCCGCACAACGTGGGCAATAGATGGGTAATCCAACAGGTTAAAATCAATTAACAACAGAATCAAAAAGCCGACTCAATAAGTCGGTTTCTTTTTTATTTAGATATTTTTATGCTATTTTGCTGTAAGTATTTTTCAAAAACGGTCAAATTGTCGCACTGAACTTGTTTTAGGGTCTTGTTATATATTCCAGTTTAGTATGACATGAGATGTATGCGGTATTACAGTTTTAAAAAATCCTGTATTGTTGTAAATACCGTTTAAATATTAGTCCTCACAAATAATTCTTGCTATATCAGAGAAATTATAGTTCAGGCATGAAAGTTCTCTGCATGATTGTTGTCTATGTTCCCAAAGACAAGGTTTTAAGGGACAATCATCTTTTGCTTTTAGTGGTTTTATATTTGGGGTTAGAGGTATAAGTTTTTTGTCATCGGTTGGTCCGAAAAATACATAAGTTTTTACCCCCATTGCAACCGCTATATGTAAAGGTGCAGAATCTGAACATACAAACTTTTCAGCAGAGGATATAAGTTTTGCTAAATCTGTCAGGTTTTTTGTTTTACCGTAGTAGTTTTCATATTCTTTTGTTTTAGAATATTGTTCTATTTCTTTTATACACTCTTCGTCATCAGGCCCGCCTGCAAGGATAACGTGTTTCCCGTATCCGATTAGCCTGTCAATAAGGTCTGCCCACTCTTTAGAGGTTATAGATTTTATACAGCCTTTTTGTTTACTCATAAGGCTGACCCCCGGGTGAATAAGTATTGAATTTGGAATTTTGTTTTCAGGCTCAACCGAGATTTGAGGTAATTCCGTAACGTAATCTGTTATAGGAGTTACTAAATCGTGGTACATAGCACTTGCATATTGGTTTTTGTTAAGGGGTACGGCTTTTGTTAAAAGGAGTTTACTTAATAACCCTGTATCATAACCATATCTTTGTTTTATAAATGTTAGTGCTTCTATTATTGATATAAAAGGGCTTGCTCCTGATGACACCATAATGTCATATCCTCCTGTAAGACCTTTCCATATCAGTTTTAATAATTCTTTGTATTTGTTCCCCGTTTTTATATCAACAAAGATTAAATCATCTATAATATCTGTCAGTTGAGCGATGCTTTTACTTCTCGATTCCAGTGCAAGAGTGATTTTTGAGTTCGGGAACTCTTTTTTTAGAGATATGAGTGCAGGTAAAAATAGTATCTCATCACCTAACCCGCCAAAATTAACTGCTAAAATCTTCTTATCCATAAAATTATTATAATATAAAAATTCTAATATCAGTTTCTTTTTTTGTTGTTGTTAGCGTTATCTCTGTTCTGACTGTTAAAAAATTCCTGCATTTTGTCAGACAGACCAACATTTTGTATCATAAGGTTGTATTTTTGAATTTCGCCAATACCTGCCGTTTCGTCAAGAATATCTCTGCCTTTTTTTTGTTTTTGCAAATCGGGTAATTCCGAATGGGGTTCAGAGTTCATATTTTCTGCTTCTATTTGTTCGGAATACTTTTCGTCAAGTTTTCTTATGATTAAGTCAATGTCATTATCGGTCATGACAGAATATTGAGCCCCAATATCACGTATAGATTTTCCCGCAGGGAAGGAATAGAGGCATTGAATAGAAAATTTATCATTCTCTGACAGGCTTACAATTCCGTATCTGTGGGGAGTGTACATAATATCAGTATCATAAGGGCTGTGTCCTAATCCGAGAGCGTGACCTATTTCATGTAAAATTGTGTGATAGACTTCGTCTTGTGAGTCGTATGCTTGATGAATTTTTCCGTCAGTAAGCCCGATGGAAACATCTGCTCCGTATAGTCTTGAGATTTTATCAAAATTATACTGACAGTGTCCGAGTGCTTTTCGGTCAACCCTTCTCCAGTCAACATTTATTTGCGAATTGTAAAGAGTTTCTACCACGTGAAATTTTACAAGTCCGTCTGAAACTCTTTCCCATGTTTCCAGTGCCTTGACGACCATCTTTCTGTAAATCAAGTCCTCACCTTGCTTTGAGTAAAATTTCATAGGGGCAATATATACCGCTATCGGCATTCTTATCCATCTCAAAAGATAACCATTCTTTACACTTCCGTTAAGATAACTTTTTATTTCCATAATTTTATTGTATAATAAAAAATGCACAAAGTGTAAGGTTAACGTGTGATAAATTCAAAAGATTATATTGTGTAACAGGAGGAGAAATTT
>CAMHDG010000188.1 GCA_946183815.1 uncultured bacterium
TTCTCTCTCTCCAAGGAGAGATATATCTGCTTCGCAGATAAACAATAATTTATCCTCTAAATTGTTTATTGACAAAATATTAGTATGCAATAAACTTATAGTGTTATGTATAAATAAGACAGAAAGAGCAAAATAATGTTTAACCTATTTGGAAATAAAAATGAAAAAATCGAACAAAAAATAGCAAAAATTCTTTTTGATAATTCGTTAATAATCTCAACGGCAGAATCATGCACAGGCGGGCTCTTAAGTTCAAGACTGACAGACATCCCCGGGAGTTCAAGATACATAAAATGTAACTTTGTTACATATTCTAACGATATGAAACAGGCACTTTTGGGAGTCAGCGAAGAAACGCTGGAAAAATACGGAGCAGTGAGTAAGGAATGCGCAACAGAAATGGCAGACGGACTATTGGCGAGAACAAATGCCGGCGTTGTTATCTGCACAACAGGTATTGCAGGTCCAACAGGCGGAAGCCCTAATAAACCCGTAGGTCTGATATACGTTGCAATAAAATCACAACACAAATCAGTAGTTCAGGAATTTAGACTTAACCCGAAAATCAAACGTGTTAAGATGAAACAAAAATTCACCCAATGTGCTCTGGAAATGTTATACGACTTTTTGGCAGATAATATTAGTGAATAGTACTTGCGTTACCCATTGAGGTAAACTTTTCAAGCAAATCAGGACATCTGTCAATAAGCAGTTTCGCAAACTGTTTTGTGTCAACCTGTGTTGCAACGATAGAGAACAAATCTTCAGGGAGTTGTTTTGTCATCCTTTGTAAAGACTCTCCATCTAACGCAATCATAGATTTTACCATATCAGGCTTTTGTAATTGAGAAACCATATCAGTATAGGCTCCGGTGCTAAAGTGATACAAAATCTCTTTATTTTCACTTGCCATATTAAACACAATATTTTGTTGTATTTCAGGGTCAAGCGAAGCCAGCGTTTCCTTAAACTGTTTGTTCGGCAGCGCAGATATTTGTGCTATTAGTTTTGAAGCATCACTCTGATCTGCCGCCTCTCCAGATATGCTCTCTGCTAACTGTATTAACATCTCAGGATCAAGGTTTCGTAGTTGTATCGTGAGTTGTTCTTTTGGTATATCGGAACTCATAAAGAATGCTTCCATATCGCCTTCTGGCATCATAGCAAGTATCTGGGACAATGAAAATGCCTCCAGTGCTACGTTTGCAGCCTCACCTGACGATACTTTCCCAAGCATCTGTTCAAGTTTTTCCTGCGTAAAGAAATTAAGCCCCATAACCATATCTTCAGAATCAAGCAACTCCAGCACTTTTTCTCGTTGCTCTGCTGACATTTGGTTTATTACATTATACTTGTTTGATGGATCAGCCAACTGGAATGTTTCAATTAACTCATCCACACTTCCGAATAGTTTTCGTCCATAATCTTTCGCAAGCGTGTTCCCGCTTTCTGCTTCCGCCTCAATTATGTCATCCACTGACCTGTCGGCATAATCACTCATTCTCGAAGTCGAGATGTTCAGTTTCGTCATTAAATGATATTGATCGGTATTTAATGAAATAGACATACTATTCTCCTATGAATATATATTATATATATATTAAGTAAATACTGTATCAAAAATTGCATGTTTTGTAAAGTATTATTAAGCAGTCAAAACATGGACTATACATGGTGTTTAAGACTTTAAAGTTACAGGTGGCGGCTGAATATACAACGGTAAAACTTTAGCCCAGTTTCCGTCTTCTGTTTTAAGTTTTTCCACTGCTATATCAGACAAAATTTCACCTAATTCAAAATCTGCCTGCTGGTATGATATAACCTTGTCTACGTTAAGTCTAAAGCGTTCAATGAGTCTGTCATCGGTAATAACTTTTCTTCCTTTTATAATTTCGTCAACTTTTTCAAGTTCTACTGCACCGTAGAGTTTTTTATCATAAAGATACGCTTTATTCTTTCTTGCATCGAGTGCAACAACATATTCATCCTTTTTTGCTCTTGATAAAATTTCCAAAGACGGAATCCCTATTGCTTTACAGCCTAACTGTTGAGCCATAACTCTTGCAACTGTTGTACATGCCCGTATCCCCGTAAAACTCCCCGGCCCTACATTTATTGCAATCGCATCAATATCTTTCGGAGTTTTTCCGCTTGTTTTTAGAATATCTTTTATTGTCGAGATTAGATATGCCGAATGATAACTTTTATCGTTAGAATTTATTGTTTCTGACGATATGATATCATCTTCTGTTCTTAAAACTACGTATGTTTTATCTAAACATGTATCAAATGCTAAAAGTAACATGATTAGCCCTCTTTCAATTTGTTTATAATATCTTCTTTGCCTTCACCTATTGCCCTGAACTCGTAAGAGCGGTTATCGTCATCATCATAAGTGACATTTATTTCTATTCTGTCAAAAGGGACTTCGCCCTGTGAAAACTCAGCCCATTCAACAAAGGTCAGGCATTTACCTTCTGAATATTCTCTTAATTCGTCTGTTATAGTTTTTATTCCCACATTTTCTAATCTGTATAAGTCGAAATGATAAATGGGAATTTCACCTGTATGATACTCATTTAATATAGTAAAACTCGGGCTTGTGACTTTTTCTTTTATATCAAGTGCTTCAGCAACCAGTCTTACAAAAGCGGTTTTTCCCGCACCAATGTCACCAAACAGGTTAACAAAACAACCGTTTTCTTTTGTCAGATTTGCAAATCGTTTTGCCAACTCTCTCGTATCATCTATTGAATAACAGACTTTTTTATAAATGTTTTCCATATATTATTTACTCCAGACTACGACTCTGTTTCTTCCGCCTTCTTTTGCTTTATACAAAGCACTGTCTGCTTTCATATAAAGATCTTCCGCCATATCTTTAACATCAAGTTCAGCCAGTCCTACACTTATTGTAACATGGATAACTTGGGTTTCAGACAATTCAATTTTTTCATTCTCAACAGCAGAACGCAATCTTTCTGCAACAATTTTTGCTTCTTCTATTGTTGTTTGCGGAAGAAGAATACAAAACTCTTCCCCGCCATATCTTGACGGAATATCGTACTCACGCAGTTGGGATTTTATAACATTTGCTGTTGTCCGTAAAACTGTATCACCAACTGCGTGACCATAGGTATCGTTAAATTTTTTGAAAAAATCTATATCCGTCATTATTGCGCATAGAGGTGTGTTCTGACGGTTTGCAATAGAATATTGTTCGCCTAACCTGATTTCAAACTGTCTGCGATTATTTAAGCCTGTAAGAGCGTCCATTGTCGCATTCTGTAATATCTCGGAGTATGTGTTCGCTCTTTCTATTGTTATAGCAGATTGTTTTGTTAATTCCGTAATATACAAAATTTCCTCATCGGTTAATTTATCCATTGTACTATGAGCAACAATACAACCCGTTATTTCACCCTCACTCACAAGAGGAAAAACTCCTGTTTTTCTGTCCTCTGATATTTTAGGCTTATCAGGTGTCAATTCTTCTATCAATTCGTATATCCTTTTATTCCAGCAAGCCCCCGGCCAGAAAAGATTATATTTCCCTGTTTCACTATCCTTTATAAAAATATAAATTAAATGATTTATCACAAATTTATCAATCATTTCCCCAATAATAGGAATAATATACTGAAAATCGTATTGAGTTTCTATAATCTTTGCAATATCTTTCATTGATTTGTAAAAAGCAGAATTAACCT
>CAMHDG010000189.1 GCA_946183815.1 uncultured bacterium
AAAAGTTAAACCTGTCAAAATAGCGAAAGTTGAAGAGCCTAAACCTGTTAAAGTTAAACAAGAAAAACCTGTAAAGGTTGCTAAAGTTGAACAACCAAAGGTAGAAAAGGTTAAGCCTGTTAAAGTAGCGAAAGTTGAAGAACCTAAACCACTTAAGGTCAAGAAAGAACAACCGGTAAAGGTTGCCAAAGTCGAAAAACCTAAACCAATTAAACAAGAACAGGTTAAAGAAATCAAACCTGTGAAGGTTGCAAAGACTGAACCTGTAAAACAAGTTGTTCAAAAGACAGAGCCAAAGGTTGAAAAACCTGTTGTAGCGGAAATACCTGCAATACCTCTTAAACCAATAATTAAAGATACTCAACAACCAAAACAGGCACAACCTGTTGTGGCTAAAATTGAACCTGTAAAACAAGTTGTTCAAAAGGCAGAACCAAAGGTTGAAAAAACTGTTGTAGCAGTACAACCTGTTAAACAAACAGTAAAAGTTGAGCCTGCTATTGTCAAGGCAGAGCAAAAAGCGATTGCCTCAAAACCTGTTCAGCAGGTAACACCACAGGTTAAAGAAGAGCCAAAACAAATTATAGCAAAACAACCGGAACAAATATACAAACCTGTAAAACAAACTATCCCGACTACAAAAAAGGTTGAAAAACCTATTGTAGCGGAACAACCTGTTAAACAAACAACAAAAATTAAACCTATCGTTCAACAACAATTACCAAAACCTGTTGTCGTTCAACAGCCACAAAAAAATCTTGAACCTGAATACAGACCTGTTGCTCAACAACAATATCCTGTAAAATATTCAGTACCACAAGAAACCCCTGTTTACAGTGCGTTTGAAACTATGCAGTCAAGATTACCTCTGACCCGCAAGCCTTTCGATATGGATGATATGTAAATTATTGTTTAGCGGTTTCACCGCTAAACAATAATTTATAAAAAAACCTCCCTAAACAGAGAGGAATGAGCGATGAGGATTATATATTTACATATTAATCTCACCTTCAAATAATTCATTAGAAAATCAGGTTATTAATTATCATAAAAAACGGTTATTTATCTTTTTTTAAGGTAAAATATTTATATGTTAAAAGAAATTCGCTCAAAATTAAAAGGTATGAAAATACTTGACAGATACATCTTGAAACAAGTTATAGAGATGTTTTTAATGGGTGTTCTTGTGTTCACATCTATTATATTTGCTTCAGATACTTTCATGACCCTGATTAAACAAATTGCTAAATACGGAATTCCGTTTAAAGTTGCACTCATTCTCGTTATATTGAGTCTGCCGTCAATATTTGTTATGACAATTCCAATGGGAGTATTACTTTCAACGGTCATGACTCTTAATAAATTAAGTTTAGCATCAGAACTCACTGTAATGAGAGCATGCGGAATAGGATTCAACAGAATAGCAAAGCCTGTTTTTATATTTGCGACAGTTATGTGCTTTGCAAGTTTCTTTATAAACGAAACAATAGTTCCTGTTATGACAAAACAATCAAAAGATTTGGCACTATGGGCATTCTGTCAGAAAAATATTCCGGAAGGTAAACACGATTTTACTTTCCAAGAGGTCAATGAGGACAGGACCCTAAAACGGTTGTTCTATGTGGAATCTTGTGCGGATAAACAGTTCCACAACGTAACCGTTCTCGATATGTCAAAAAAAGATGCTATACACGTTCTGCAGGCACAATCAGGCGGTTCTTCTCCGCAGGGCTGGATATTTAACAATGGTATTGTTTATACAATAGCGGATGAAGGAAAAATTTTAAACGCAACCTATTTTGGTAAAACTATTGCTCAATTTGGAGTTAATTTAAAAAAAGAACTTAAAAGAAATGTTGCGAACGAGCATAATTTTATGCAACTCTGTTTCTTTATCGCTAAAAATAAAACTCTTGAATACAGAACAGACCTGATTATATCACTTTTTGACAAACTGGCACTGCCACTAACTACTGTTGTATTAGTGCTAATCGGTGTTCCACTGGCTATAACACCGCCTCGTGTCAGATATAACAGAGGATTCTTATTTAGTATTCTGATTATTTTTGCATACTATCTAATAAGAGCGTTATCACTCTCGTTTGGCGAGGCAGGCTCTCTAAATCCATTCTTGGCAGCCTTTTTACCTAATATCATTTTGACAATATTAGGGACTTACTTATATTACAGAAAAGTATTCACCATTACTTAATAAAGGGAACTATATATTTAATTAGCCAAAAATTACAAATGATACAATGTTGGATAGGTCATCACAAGTGATTTTAATAAAATCACGAAGTAATCCAGCCGATTTAATGAGAACTTTATTTACAATAGTAAAATATATCAATCAGACTTGCCGGATTATATACTATATCCCCCCAAAATTTCAATCAAAAAAAAACCGCTCTTGAAAAGAGTGGCTTGGAATTTTTTGTGTAATTCCTCGTGTGTAGAAGGTTAGTGTGTGTAGGTTGTGTGTATGAAAGGTTTTTTATAACTCGTGTTTGCTTACATTTATATAAAGTTTTTTAGTATATACAAATTGCATAATTTATAAATATCTTTACAAAAATTCACAATCAAACCAAAAGAAAAAATTACTATAACTACAAAATAAAAAAGCGAACTATAAGTCCGCTCTTTCTCTCTCTTATTTTTAAACGTGTGACCTTAAATCTTTCATAAACACACAATAATACATAAAAGGTAAACGACAAATTACCCTCTCTAGTATTCTACGCCCTCACGAGCCATTACACCCATATCAAAGTAATGTTTGATAGGTTTCATCTCTGTAACGAGGTGCGCTAATGCTTTTAATTCAGGATGAGCATTTCTGCCTGTCAACACGATTTCAAGATTTTCAGGTTTATTCAACAATGTTTCTTTTACGTCAGAAACTTTAATCATGTTCATGTCCACACAAATGTTTAACTCATCAAGAATTACAAGTTGATACTCTCCGCTATTAATAGCGTTCTTTGCATATTCCCAGCCTTTTTTTGCTTCCTTGTAATCAGAGATACAAATATTATGAGAATATACTACTCTGTCCATCCCAAACTGGACAACATCAAGGTTTGGTAAGAACTTGGTTGCAGATATAATTTCACCGTAAGATGTTCCGGAATCACCTTTTGTAAACTGAATAATCAAAACTTTCCAGCCATGTCCTAATGCTCTTAAAGCCAAGCCTAAGGACGCTGTTGTTTTACCCTTGCCATCTCCTGTATATATCTGTATATAACCGTGCTCTAACACCAAATGCCTCCCGAAATACTAACCGCATTGTCATTATACGTTAATCAACTATCCGATACATCATACAAACAAATGATTTTTAGTTGCCATTGATACATTAATCAGTGATTAAAGACCAAATACCGATGTATCGTTCTTTTATAATAATACTTTAATATCAATTTGTCCTCTTTTTATGTCATGACATGTCTTTTTTTTTACATAATAATTCTTAATAAACAGGGAATAGTGAATAGTTATTAGTGATTAGCCGATTTTATTTTTTTGGAGAAAAAATTTACATAACTTTTGTAAAAAAATATGTAAAAATACTTGATTAATCTCAAAAATAAGTTCTCGCCCATGATTAGAAGGGTTATTAAGTTTTGTGTTTAATATAGTTTTGTAAATTATTGTTTAGCGGGGGTAAATATATAAATCGTTAAAAGCCCCTCTC
>CAMHDG010000190.1 GCA_946183815.1 uncultured bacterium
CTTAGTCACTTAATCACTTAATCACCTAGTCACTGTAAATTATTGTTTAGCGGTGAAACCGCTAAACAATCATTTATGAATCCAAATCCCATTTATGACGTAACTGTATAAATACCCCACGATTATCCATATCGGATATAACATTGTTAACCACGTCAAGCAGATAATCGCTTTCTCCGCCTCTTCTAAAGGCTATACCATAAGAATCACGAGAATAATGCTTTGGTAGTAACTTTACAGAAGAATCTTTTAAAGAATATACTCTCAAAATAGCATCATCAGATGTTATACCCAGTACAGTTCCGTTTTTAAGTGCCTTATAAGCATCTTCATAACTACGGTAACCTAAAACGTGCGCTGTTGGGAGTAAAAACTTAATCGTATCTTCTGCTGTTGAGCCATATATAACACCTACATTTTTATTGCTTAAATCACCAAGCGAACGAATTTTACTACCGTTATTAACTAACAAAGACTGTCCCGTTATATAATAAGCATTGGAAAAATCTGCGAAAATCTGACGTTTAGGAGTAATCGTCATTGTTGCTATAACCATATCAACTTTGCAATTATTTAGCAATACAAATCTGTCAGTATCTTTAACGGCTACAAACTTTACTTTTTCAGGATCATGTAGAATTTCTTTTGCAATATAATGAGCAATATCAACATCAAAACCCGCATTTTTACCCGATTCATCGATAAAACCAAAAGGTTTTGTATCAGTTTTAACACCGACAATTATGTATCCACGTTGAACAACAGTCTTATACAAATCACCGCCTTTTTTTGTCGCCGGGTCTTTGATATAGTCGTAACGCCAAAATATTGTCCAACAAATAAGTGCAACTATTCCAATAATAATTAATAATTTTTGTTTTCCCGTCATATTTACATTATCGTACTAATTTTTGATTTTGTAAATATGTTATCTTATGTTAACTCTCTGATATTTTGAGAATAATATGCTAATATTAAATAAAAGAGGGGGATATATGAAAGCAGTAGAATACTTTTTAAACGGTAATTCATGTTCGGAAAGCGTAATATTAGGAGCAATAGACAAAGGATGGTGTGACAAAGATTTATTGTCAGTTGCGACAGCCTTTTCTGGCGGAATAGGCTCCGGCTGTCTTTGCGGGGCAGTATCAGGGGCAAATATGATTATAGGAAACCTGTTTGGAAAAGAAAACAAATATGGCAATCCAACTATTGCAAGACAACTATCTAAAGAATTTATGGATAAATTCAAAGAAACTCACAAAGCAACCTGTTGCAGAGTGCTTTCTCGGGGAACTGAAGCAGGAACACCTGAAAGAAAACAACACTGCTCAAGTTTCGTTGAGTTTTGTTTTAATACTTTAGAAGAAATTATCTCTAAATCAGGAGTAAAGAGTTAATATGGGTGATTTTGAGTTCACAAAAAGAGTATTATTTATAGGTGTACCTGATATGGCATTTGTCGGGATTGATACGTTAACGTATGCCGGTGTAAATATTGTCGGTGTAATAGGGCCTAAAAAAACTCACAATATGTATCAGACATTTAAAAACTTTGTAAAATCAAGGAGTTTGAATTTTATAGAGTATGACAGTATAAAGGATGACTCGCTTATTGAAACAATTAAACTTTTAAATATAGATATTGCTGTCGTTAATTCGTTTAATGATAAAATACCGAAAAAGTTTATAGATGCAATTCCTAATGGGATAATCAATGTTCACCCATCACTTTTGCCTTATTACAGAGGCGGGAACCCTTATTCAAGAGTAATTATGAACGGAGAAAACAAAACCGGAGTCACTCTTCATTTTATGTCTGAAGAGTTTGATACAGGGGATATTATTGCACAAGAGGTTTGCGAAGTTGATCCAAAAGAGACCATGGGGACTATCTTTAATAAAACTAACGCAATAGGTGCAAGTATGCTGGTGAAAGTCCTTATGTATTTTGAAAAACACGGGAATTTACCAAGAACTAAACAACCTGACGGTGAGTTTATAACAGCACCAAACGTAAAAGATGAGGAAATGGTTATCAATTATAATGTACCGGCAGAACAAACTGAAAGACTTATAAGAGCCTTAAATCCTTATTTTTCCGCTATGACATTTTTTAAAAATACCCCGATAAAAATATACAAAGCCTCGGTAGATAAAGTTAAAGGAATTGAAAAATTTTCAAACGGAGAAATTTGCAAAATAGAACAAGATAAAATATATATAAAAACGGCTGACGGTTGTCTTATACCTCAAATAATGCAGTATGGCGGGTATTTTACAGGCGATTGCACAGATTTAATACATTTTATAAAAGCAAAAGTTGGAGAAAAATTCACAAATGGATACACTTAATTTTATAACGGCAGGTATGCCGCTTATCACAGGAAACAAGGGTTATAAAAAGGCACTTGAAATATTAGAAGATATGTCACTTGACGGGCTTGAACTGGAGTTTGTACATGGAGTACGCATAAATGACACTAATAAAAAACTTGTCGGAGAGTCCAAGTTATTAAAAACTATTCATGCACCGTTTTATATAAATCTAAACTCTCAAGAACCTGAAAAGGTTGATGCAAGTGTTCAAAGGATAATAGAAACAGCAAGAGTTGCACACGAAATAAATGCTTTCAGCATAACATATCACGCTGCATTTTACTTAAAAATGGATAAAGAAACAGTGTATCAACAAGTGAAGAAGCAAACAAAGATAATAACAGATACGCTCAATAAAGAGGGGGTAAAAGTCTGGGTAAGACCTGAAACGACAGGGAAAGCGACCCAATGGGGTGATTTGGAAGAAATCATAAGATTATCTAAAGAGTTTGAACACGTGCTACCTTGCGTTGATTTTTCACACTTGCACGCAAGATATAATGGGATATCAAATACTTATGATGAGTTTGCCCGTATATTTGAAAAAATAGGAAAAGAATTGTCTGATAAAAAACCGCTGGAGAATTTTCATGCCCATATTGCAGGAATAGCCTATGGAGAAAAAGGCGAAAAACATCACCTTAATCTTGAAGAATCTGATATGAATTATAAAGACTTGCTCAAAGCCTTTAAGGACTTTGATATTAAAGGTGCGATTGTTTGTGAAAGCCCAAATATCGAAACAGACTGCAAAATAATGAAGGATTATTATTTATCACTTTAATACTGTCATTTCACAATTTTTACAGTCAAAACCCAGTTCAAACTTTTCATTTTTATCGTCAATCAAATACAACTTTTTTGGCGATTTACACATATCAAGTGCATACTTTATGCAGTGCTTTGTTCGCATAAGTTCAACCTTGCGTTCAGGAATGCTGTGTTCAAGTGCATACTCAATTACCTTAACACCACACCTGTTATAAAATTCTTCTGCATCACTATTATAGACATTTCCCCTATAATCAATCTCTTTTTCATAATAATCCGCATATTTTAAAGGCTTTTGAATCTCTCTTTTATAGTTATTTAATCTCTCTTTCATCAATAACTCAAACAAGTTGCGTCTGTATTCATTTATAACTGATACAGGCATGAATGGAAGTTCTGAATTAATTTGAGGACTACACATCAGATAAAAATCACTATCACCTGTTTTGTTGAAAGACTTTATAAAATTCTCATTCATTTTTTCTATATTTTTTGCAGTTTCTCTCTCTGATATAACAATCGAAACAGAGTTTCCATCT
>CAMHDG010000191.1 GCA_946183815.1 uncultured bacterium
AAATTTCCTATAACATCAGACAAACCGCCTGCTTTAGAAAATGGTGCAACCTCTGCTGACGCAAACAATACCTTCATATTAAACCTCTCTTATTCTTTTATGTTGAAGGACCTTCACTATTTATTTCTTGTGTTTCCTGTTCATCCGCTTCCGCTTCAGCCTGTTGTTCGGCTAATATCGCTGCTTGTTCCTTCGCTATTGCTTCTCTAAACTCATTCATATATGCAGGATCAAGAACTCTCTGATCTTCTATAAACTTATAGAACCCTTCAAAATTATATTTTTCTGCCTCATACAACACACGATATACAAGTACCGGTATTTCTGTCTTTAAATCTTCTATTTTTGATGCAATATTTAACATCAAAACATAAGAAAGGAAACTCAACAACCTGTTTTTAATTCTCTGTCGTTTCAAAGAATTTGATACAGATGATGCCAATTCATACGCATCTTGATACAAACCTTTATCCTTCAATAAAGTTGCTTTAAACCAGTTAGTTAGTTGAATAAGTGAATTATAACCCGATGTTTGTGCTGTACGGAATACATCATCGTAAATTGTTTCACACTTTTTCCAAGAAATAGGGTTTTCTAAATTAAGTTTCTGGTACGAATACCCGATAAACAAATCACACATTAGAGAGAATATTCTCATATCATCATCTTGTGCAGATTGTTTTGCTTTATATATATTTTGTGCAAAAGTGTTATAACCTTCAGGGAAAGTTCTGAACGCAGTCAACACATTTGTTATAAACAAAGATATATCATCATTAGAAATTCCCGCATCATTATCAATATCTTCTTTATGAATAAGTTTTTCCAATAATACAAGATGATTAGCAGATAAAATATCACTGCCTAAATGCTCTTTTGCAGTTGCAAGAAATTCTTTTAACGTACCGTCACAAGTTATAATTCTTGATAATGCCGAATACACAAGCACCTCTTTAATATAAGACAAGAACTGTGCTTTATCCACTCCGCTTGCCGACAAACCTGCCAGAAAATCAGGAGTTGCAATACTCATTATCTTATCACATATTGCAATACACTGATGATAACTTGATAAATTAAAAGCAATCTTTGCATGGATACAAGAATATATCAAAAATTGCGGAGTAATATCCTGACCTGACCCAACAAGATTTGGGTTCAAAATTCTTGTCAATATATTTTGAATACACTGTTTAGCAAGTACATAGTCCGCACCGTTTAAAGCAGAATCTAATATCAAATTAGACACATTAAAGATAGTTTGGTCATCGTTGTTTGCAGTAGCGGTTGCCAATATTGATTTTGAAATTGAGTGAACTTTTGTTGATGGGTATCTATTAAGGTGATTAACTAATATCGAGAACAATTCGTCTTTCTTTTTGACTGCTTCTTCTTCATCAATTTTTAATTCCTCAATCAATGTGAAATAAATTTTTGCACAGTTCAGATAAGAATTAAAGTCCCCAAATAACAAATCAGTCATTGCCTCATCATAAACTCGTGCAAGTCTTTCTTCGTTTCTACCAAGTAATTTTAACAACTCATAATCAACATATCCTGTCATATTGATAATATTATTTGCAAGATTTTGTTTAACCTCAGGTTCAAGCGTTTTCATAAGTGCAGGCTGGAAGATACGATAGTTTTCAACCTCAACAATATCATCTTCAAACCATATTAAATCTCTTGCGACAAGGTTATCAATAGAGGCTTCAAGATTAGGAATTTCGAGTTTTTCCAGCATACTGATATGAGCAGAACCACCGACTAAAATTGTATATGCAATAACAAGCCCTTCACTTTCCGGTAATGTTGTAAACCTTCTTGAGAAGAGTTCCTTTACAGTTCCGGGGAATACAAGAGTTTTTTCTGCATTTATCATTAACTTTTCTTCAAATGTAATAAACACATTCGTATCACGCAGATATTGGAGCAAATTCTTGAAATAGATTAAACTGCCGGCACTTCTTTCTTCAAGTTTTTTGATATAGAAAGATTCATTAATCTCTGAAGTATCTTCAGGTATTTTATCAAGAAATTCAGAAAATTCACCCTTGGTAACATTGATTTCTTTATAGAATGGGGAATGTAACAATTTTGGAATGTTCTTGTACACCGAATAATCTGAACGAACGGTAACTACAAAATTTATAGCCAAATCTTCAAGATTGATAAGGGTAGAAACGTAATCGTTTATTACTCTTAAAGAAGTTTCGTCAATCAAATCAAGGTTTTCAATAAATATTGTAGAATTTTTTCTTGAGGATAAAAACTCTCTCAAAGCGTTTACGTAATTTATAAATGATGCATCAGGATCCCAGTCCTGTGAAGGAGTATTATTCAACAGACCCGCAAACATGGCACTATTTGCAACCCCTGACAAACCATTATTTATCTGTTGGGACATATCTTTTTGTTTTGTATCTATACGCACTAATTTTGCAAATAGTTCTTTAAAGAAGGTATAAGGTTTATATTTAAAGTTCTCCTTACAAACAACATGAAGGACATCGTCTGATTGAGTCTTTAAAAATCTCATTAAATCACTTGTAGGTAAATCTCGTCTTTCTGTTGTTTTTAGGGCAACAAAGACTTTTCTACCCATAATATCATTAAGGGTATTAAATATATTATGAGCAGGAACAGACAAGAACTGCCCCTCTGTTGTAATATTTATAGCCTTATTCCCGTACAATATTTCATTTAATTTGTCATCATCGTCATATATCTTTAGTTTAGGCAATTCGCCTGAACCCTTGAGCAGACTCTTTTCTTCTGATTTTTCTTCAATAACGATAGGGATAATCTGGTCTTCAAGCGGGAACTCATAGAACATCAAAAGTTCATCCCCAACCTGTGAGGAGTAAATCATTTCAAGGGTATATTCTCTTGAAATAATATTGTTAATGTACTGATCAGTAATCAACTGAAGCCCGTCAGTATATTTTTCTTCTGTGGTATCCTTGATAAGTTTAATATTTAAACCTGTGTTAAACTCGTTTTTATCAGTTTCAAAAGTTTTTTTAAGGATTGTCATCTTACAATGCAGTCGAACATTTTTGCCTCTTTTTAGTTTATAACTGATTCCGCCGATTTTGTTCAACAACTCAATAGCAGACTTAACAGCCTTTTTAACGGAACTGGTAAACGAAAATTCTTTATAATATTTGATAACGTAGGTTTCACCAAACACTTGGCAACGGTTATCCTGACTTTTTGCGTAACCGAAAAGTGCCTGTTTTAATTTCTTTTTAAATTTATTAAATATCTGTTTATTCTTAAGTGCGGGACGTAAATCCTCCATATTAGGAAACGTGATAGCCAAGCAAGCGTATTCTTCTGTTTCCGCCTCGTTCATAATAACACTTTTTGCCGTATCGAATCCGCACTTTCGACATCTGCCCAAAATATTAGGTCCAACAGTACCGCAACTGTTACACTTAACAATGATAACGTAACCGCACTCTTCACAAACGGCGGTTCTGTTTAATTTTTTACATATAGGACACTCCAATAAAAGTACCTTCCCGCAATGAGGGCACTTCTTATCAGTATCCTTTACCTCGTTACCACATTTTGGACATTCCATAAAAATATTATACCACGTTGAAAATTTTAAACAACAAGTAAATTATGTTTAGCGGGCAACGAAGTTGCCCTTTAGTGAATAGTGAATGGTGAATAGTGAA
>CAMHDG010000192.1 GCA_946183815.1 uncultured bacterium
AAATTCACTGCAAGCAGTTCATTAAGAAATTTCTCTCTCTCCAAGGAGAGATATTATCTGCTTCGCAGATAAACAATAATTTACAACTTGCCCAAATAATAATTCTTGATACGATATAAGTATGGCAAAGATTTTACTTGTTACAGACAATATAGATACGAGCACAACAGTTCAGACAACACTGCTTGAACACGAAATACTTGTATCCGCAGATGAAACAACAATTCTTGACATTATGAAGGTTGAATCACCTGATATCGTCATGATTGACACAAATACAAATTTTGATATTAAACCGACCTTCAGAATAATAAAAGAGTTTCAATCTATCAGGCTACTGCTGATAGGAGAAAAAAATGTGCCACAGGATATGCTGATAAACTCTCATCAATTTGTTTCCTTACCGCTTAATTCTACTCTTTTAAAATCAACTATTGAAGCAGGACTGAAAACAAGAAAATCACTGGTAAAACTGTCAAAATCAAATAAAGAACTTGCAAACAGTCTTTATCAACTGAATGTTTTGTATAACACAAGTTCTCAACTTGCGGGCAGTTTAAGCAGGAATAAACTTACTGATGTTATGAACGAGGGTATAGACAAATCTCTTAACTCAAATGTTTCCTGCACTCTTTCCTTTAAAGATGACAAAACACCTGTATTACTTATTAACTCAAACTACAAACTGTCTCAAAGACTGATAGAAGCACTAAAATTAAGAGCAGTGCTAAATTATAAAAATTCAGGGATTGATACAACAGAAATGTTTTCACTCGATGATATTGAGGTTGAACAAACTATCAAATACTCAATCAACGAATACGATTTTGAGATTTTGAACTACCACAAACTGCTTTCATTTATCACTATTGATGATAAATGCTATGGGTATTCAGAAATTTTTAGGGAAACAGATTTTTCATCAGATGATTCAAAATGCTTCCAAACTTTAGTAAACCAAGTCACTCTTCCATTAAAAAGTGCAATTCTTTATCAGGAAATTGCCATGAAAAATAAAGAACTTGCAAGACTGGAACGCTTGAAATCAGAATTTATTTCAATAGTTTCTCACGAACTGAAAACCCCGTTAACATCCATTAAGAACTCTCTGGATATAATCTCAAGCGGAAAGACAGGAGAAACAACAGAGTCAATGGACAAATTTCTCAATATGGCAAAACGAAACGTAAAAAAACTTTCAAGAATTATCAGCGATTTACTTGATATGTCTAAAATTGAGGCAGGAAAAATGGATTACAATTTTGCCATTTCATCAATATCACCTGTTATAAATGACGTTACCCAAAACCTATCTCAAATAGCACTCCAAAAAGATTTAAAATTAAATGTAAAAACTATCGGAGAACTAAAAAATGTTTATGCAGATATGGACAGAATAGAGCAAGTGCTTACAAACCTAATATCAAACGCAATAAAATTCACAGCAGATAAAGGAACAATAAGCATTTCAGCAAAAATGATTGATGCTGTCGATATACAAACAGAGGAATGTTTTGCACCTCAAATAGAAAAACTGTCAGGTGAATACGTTCAGGTCTGCGTTTCCGATCAGGGAATAGGTATCGAAAAAGAAGATTTGATGCACGTGTTTGACAAGTTTGAACAGATAGAGAACTCTCTTTCCCGTGATGTTGGAGGCTCAGGACTGGGGCTTGCGATTGCAAAACAACTCATATCCGCTCACAAAGGTGCAATATGGTGTGACAGTGTTATAAACAAGGGGTCGTCTTTTTATTTTGTTCTGCCCGTTGCAAAAGAAAATGATTAATTGTAAAGATTTGGTTACTACGTAAAAACATGGTATAATCATGTTGCATCGGGGCTAAAGGGGTATTTTATGAAGAAAGTTTTAATAGTAGATGATGAACAAGATATTGTAGAAAGTCTTAAATTCGTATTGGAAGCAGAAGAATACGAATGTTACACCGCTTTTAACGGGGAAGACGGACTCAAAACAGCAAAAGAAATTATACCTGATTTAATTATACTTGATATAATGATGCCGAAAATGAATGGTTACAAAATTAGCCGTTTATTAAAGTTTGACAG
The DNA here is from genome assembly GCA_946183815.1 of uncultured bacterium. GTDB lineage: Bacteria > Cyanobacteriota > Vampirovibrionia > Gastranaerophilales > Gastranaerophilaceae > UBA2883. Next base: position 2,071 of record CAMHDG010000192.1, read on the forward strand.
TAAATATAAAGATATCCCAATCATTATGCTTACTGCCCGTTCACAAGAAGAAGATAAACTTATAGGCGAAGAAACAGGAGCAAACGAATACATTACAAAGCCTTTCGACCTTGATTTTGTCGTAGAAAAAGTAAATGAGTATCTTAAAGATTAGCATGGTATAAAAACAGTGGAACAAACAATTACAAACAAAACACTTGAAAAACTAAAATACGAACTTGTACGTGACGGACTTGTTGAATATGAGGTATTAGACAAAGCCCAAAAACTTGCAATAGCAGAAGGCGTGAATATCGGACAGGCTCTTATTTCTTCTAATATACTTGATGAGGCAACCCTTTTAAAGTTTTTAGAAAGGAAATTACATATCCCTTATGTTAATCTTGAGGACTACTCACTTGATACAAAATGTTTAAAATACATAAATTTTGCGGATGCAAGAAAATACAATGTTATACCTCTGTTTAAGATAGAAGATGTTTTAACAGTCGCAATGGCAGACCCGCTCGACTTGTTTGTTATTGATAAAATTATCGAATCAGCGGAATGTTCAATCGAACCTGTTATTTCATCAGAAGCAAGTATTGTTGCTAAAATAGACGAATATTACAATACCCCTGCAACCGTTGATAAAATTTATACGTCAGTCGGGGACTCTGATTTTGACTGGAGAGATGAACTCCATAGCGAAGATTTGAGCGAAGAGCATATCCAGAAAATAATACGTGCCATTCTAAAACAGGCAATTATAGAAGATGTCCACGAACTGTATTTTGAACAGTCTAACGAGGGGTTAAATCTTGTATTTAAACAACAAAATAATTATGAAAACAAAGGTGCTATCCCTTATATACTGGTTTCTTCCTTCGTTTCAAAACTAAAGATGTTATCAAATCTTGACCCATCTGTTTGCGAAGTTCCGCAACTGGGGAAACTTTGTTTTAAGGTTGACGATATTACCCTTATTTCGAGCATATCGGCATTCCCTACAATTATCGGAGAAAGAATTGCTTTAAAAATTTACAAACCACCTATGGAACTATCCTCAATCATACACGATGAACGACAAAAACAATATTTACACAAAGTACTGGAACAACCGGGGATAATACTTGTTTGCGGAGCACAGTTAAGCGGAAAAACGCACGTTATATATTCACTCTTACAGGAAACCGCAAAAACCTCACGTAATATTATGACTATTGAATCTATCTCAAAATATGATTTGAAAAATGTTCACCAGTGTGAACTGAACGAAAATGTCGGATTTAATCTTGATAAAGCATTGAGATTTATTGAGTTTCAGTCACCTGATATGGTTTATATCGAAGGAGTAAAATCAAAACACGCTCTTGATTATCTCTCTGAACTTGTCTATAACGAAAAAACTGTTATAACAGAGTTTCTTGCTAACAACATGACAGATTTAAGAGAAAGATTATCTTACCCTGATTTTCAAACCTTTAAATCACTTATTTCCTGCATGATTTTTATCCACGCAAAAGACAGCGTTGAGGTGTTTGATAAGGATAAAATTGAAAAGTATTTGGTTTAGTAAATTATTGTTTATCTGCGAAGCAGATATATCTCTCCTTGGAGAG
>CAMHDG010000193.1 GCA_946183815.1 uncultured bacterium
TCTCTCTCTCCAAGGAGAGATATATCTGCTTCGCAGATAAACAATAATTTATCCCTTTACTTTTCATTATTTCCGTTCTAGCATAATAATATAATTAATTGGGAGAGAGGTACTAAAATGTATAACCCTAAATCAAGCAAAGCCGAAGAATTTATTTCACATGAAGAGATTTTAGAAACATTAGATTACGCAAAAGAAAACAAATCTAATATTGAACTTATTGATAAAATCTTAAAAAAAGCAAAAGAGATGAAAGGGCTTACTCACAGAGAAGCAACAGTTCTTTTAGAATGTGACATTCCTGAAAAAGTGGAAGAGATTTTTAAACTTGCAAACGAGATTAAAATTAAATATTACGGCAACAGAATAGTTACATTTGCACCTCTTTATTTATCAAACTATTGTGTAAACGGTTGTGTCTATTGTCCTTACCACTTTAAGAATAAACACATTCCACGTAAAAAAATGACACAGGAAGAAATTAAAAAAGAGGTTATTGCACTTCAGGATTTAGGACACAAAAGACTTGCTCTTGAAACAGGTGAAGACCCTGTTAATAATCCAATAGAATATGTGTTAGAATCTATAAAAACAATTTACAACATAAAACATAAAAACGGGGCAATAAGACGTGTAAACGTAAATATTGCAGCAACAACGGTTGAAAATTACAAAAAATTACACGATGCGGGAATAGGCACATATATATTGTTCCAAGAAACTTATAACAAAGAAAGTTACGAAATTCTACACCCATCAGGTCCAAAACACAACTACGCATACCACACAGAAGCAATGGACAGAGCAATGCAGGGTGGTATTGATGATGTAGGACTTGGGGTATTATTCGGACTTGAAAATTATCAATATGAATTTACAGGTTTACTAATGCACGCAGAACACCTCGAATCAGTCTTTGGAGTAGGCCCGCACACAATCAGCGTTCCACGTATAAGACCTGCTGATGACATTGATCCAGATGCGTTCACTCACGCAATAAACGATGACATCTTTACTAAAATTGTTGCATGCATAAGAATTGCCGTTCCATATACAGGCATGATTGTTTCTACAAGAGAATCAAAAGAAACAAGAGAAAAAGTTTTAAAACTGGGGGTTTCACAAATTAGCGGAGGGTCAAAAACAAGTGTTGGGGGCTATGCTAACCCAACAGATGATGACGAGGACTCTGCTCAATTTGACGTAACAGACAGACGTTCATTAGACGAGGTTATGAACTGGCTAATGAAACTTGATTATGTACCAAGTTTCTGTACGGCTTGTTACAGGGCAGGCAGAGTCGGGGCTGATTTTATGAAAATTTGCAAAAAACAACAAATCCACAATTTCTGCCACCCTAACGCTTTACTCACTCTGAAAGAATATTTAGAGGACTATGCCTCTGCTGAAACAAAAGCAACAGGCGAAAAACTTATCCAAAAAGAATTAGCATCTATCGAAAACCCAACTATTAAAGAAAAAACTACTGAATATCTTAAACGTATCTCAAATGGCGAAAGAGATTTTAAGTTTTAGGTTTGTAAATTATTGTTTAGCGGCGAAGCAGATATATCTCTCCTTGGAGAGAGAGAAATTTCTTAATGAACTGCTTGCAGTGAATTTAGAAATTTGAGAGAGGGTAAGTAATAGTTGGTTTAATAATTGAACCCTCTCCCCAACCCCTCTCCAAAGGAGAGGGGCTTTTAACGATTTATATATTTACCCCCGATAAACAATAATTTACTTACTTATTCGACAAAACAATCGTAAAATCGCTATTGCCAACGCAATAATATTTCATAGGGTCATAGACGTATTGTGTTTTTGATATTGCAGGCACTTTTTCTTTCAAATATTTATAAAAACTATTTGTAACATTCTTGTTATGTGCAATAAACTGGGTATGAGGCAAAGTGTTAAGTTGCATCATATTGACCGTATAGCCAAGATTGTTTAATTGAGTTTTAAGAGCAGTAGCCTGTGACAACTGACTTTGGGTATAAATTATGCCTCCGACAAGTTGGGCATTTGTATTAGATAAATCATCTTCTCTGTAAATAAGCCTGTTCACAACATCCTGAACCTTGTCAGGATCAAGTATCCAATAACTTATCCCACCCCTTGAATTAGGTGCTCCCGGGAGCATCGCTATCTGAATATTACCTTCGTCAAACCCTTTCGCTACCGCTGCAAATTGAGATAACTCATAGACTGACATGTCCGTTTTCACATAAGTTTTTGCAATATTTACAAGTTCCGGTATTTTAGATAATGTACTTGGGCTTTGTAACCTTGACAAGAACCCTCTCAAGAACCATTGTTGCCTTTGAGTTCTGCCAATATCACCTAAGCCGTCATGCCTGAACCTCAAATATCCTACTGCCTCCTGACCTGTCAAAACATGATGCCCCGGAGTCAAGTGAATATGCAGTTTACCTGAATAATCGTCATAGTTCATTTTCTTTTCTACAAAGATAGGGATACCGCCTAAAGCATCAACCACCTCTTTAACAGCATCATCATGAACACAAATATATCGGTTTATTCTGATACCTAAAGTATCCTCAACCGTTTTCTTTGCGACCTCAATTCCGCCGTAGGCATGCGCAGCATTTATTTTATCAACACCATGGTTACCTGCGACATAAACTTTGCTGTCACGTGGTATAGATATTGCGTTAACAGAATGTGACGCAGGGTCAATATTTAATACAATAATCGTATCAGAACGAGTACCTTTCCACATATCAGTACCTTTACCGTTTGAGTCAACCCCTAACAATAAAATATTTTGCTGCCTGCCAAATATTGACCAACCACCTGATGAACGGGTATGCGTTTTTATTGCAGTACCTATCGCCAAAAGTTGCTTTGTGACTATTGAGTCTTCACCAAAAAGACTCACAACAAGTGAATCATTCTGGACAAACCATAGTCCAAATACTAAAACACAGCAAACACCTAAAACAAAAGTCAGAAGTGACTTTGCAAAGTTTGATGTATCTTCTCTTTCTTCTTTTATATGATGTAAAAATTCGTCATACTCACGTTCATCACGGCTACGAGGTCGTCTTTGTCTGTTTCTGTATTGATAATCATTCATAAATTTAGTTCTCTCTCTCCAATAACAATATAATATATATTCTACCACAACCAAAAACACGTTTGAATAATAAAACAAAAAATTCATAGGTAACCATATATTATTTTCCGCTAAATTATCCTCATACAAAATTAGATTATAATTCTAAACTTGTTTCAGTGGTGACACTGTTAAGAATTTTGGTGATAACTTGCATGCAGTTACCATAATCATTTCATGAAAATAAAGATATAGCAAAGGTTTAGAGTAAATCATATTATTTGAGTAAAAAATTTTTCTCAACCAAATAGATGATATTCAAAACAATTTTGTTATGTTTTTTCAAATTATGTCGTAAATAGTAATATGAAAAGCCAAAAGGTTTTTCATACCTCCTCCCCAAGTCTAGTAGCCGCTCTTACAAAAGACGGCTTTTTTTTTGGGTAAATTATTTGTTTAGAGGCGAACGTAGTGAGCCGTTATTTGCAAAGTGATTAAGTGACTAGGTGACTGAGTGACTAAGAATTTGGCTAAAAGCCAAA
>CAMHDG010000194.1 GCA_946183815.1 uncultured bacterium
ATTTTTACAAAATATCGCAATTTTTCCAATCATTTATTCTACACTTTCTCTGAATTTTCTTCCATAGTTTCCTGTTTAGCGGAAGATTTATCTCCCGATTTGCCTTCAAATTTACCCCCTAATTTACCCCCTAATTTACCCCTGCGTTTCTTTCTTCTCATCAAATCAACAAACGCTTCAAGTCTGGTAATATACCCTGCACGACCTGTCTGTTCATCCATAATGAGTGCAAGAATAGGGATATCACAGTCTTCTCTCATAGCAGGGAAAATATTTTGTGACATAATTTCAGGCATACAAGTAAACGGGCTAATATGAATAATACCGTCAATTTTACGTTCATCGGCATACGCAACATCAGAAATACATTCCAAAGCATCACCGCCTATATCACGCATCAGATACGGTTTTGCCAAACGATTTGCACGTTCTAAATGGGTTTCGCCTTTTCTGAACGCTTTTGGAATAATCGCATCCTTTAAGAAACTGCTTACTGTAAGACTTCTCCTCGTCTGTACCCCCATTCTGCCCAATTCACGTTCCAAGTATTGATTTGAAAACTCATCGTTTACAAGGAAAATTTCTCCTGTAATATCTACATTTAAAACTTCTCTGTCAGGGTCTATCTTTGTTGAACGAATAATCTCTAAACCTTTTTTATAAGCCTTTTTTAAATCAGATGTTCTTTCTGCGGATTTTACCAAATTAAGTGCTTTTTTATAATTCTTTTCTGCCTCGTCTTGTTTGATTTCTCTTGCTCTGTAATAAGAAAGTTCTGTATCAAATTCATCAATTACAAATATTTTTCTGATACAAATATTAAGAGTTCTGATAATTTGAATAGGATTATTTCGCCCCGTCAATTCGACTAAAAACTTATACAGTCCCTTAAATCCGTCATAAAGTGAAAGTTCTATATAATTTGCTTTATAACCTAAATCTTTAAGCGTTTCTTTTATGTTGTTCCCGTACTCACCTAATCGACATATCCCCGGAGAAGTAATCATCGCAACATAGTCCGCTCCGTTTTCTATTGCCTCAATAAAGTTGCCTAAAATCAACTTATAAGGTAAACAGATAGCCTCCGGAGAGTGTTTTGTACCCAATGATAATGTTCTTTTACTCGTATAAGGCGGAACTAACGGTTCAACCCCGATTTTACGAAGGGCAGATGCCCACGCAATAGATATTGTCCCCATGTGCGGGAATGCTACTTTAATTTTTTTCTTTGTTTTTGCCATTTTTATTTCTTTCTATTTTTTATACCTTAAATCAGGCTTTCTTGCAGCCAGTGTTTCGTCAACTTTTTTTATAGGTGCGCTATGAGGTGCAGAGTTTACAAACTCAGGGTTTTGCTTAATTTCTTCCGCTATCTTCCTCATAACCTCTATAAAATTATCAAGTCTTGATTTAGACTCTGATTCTGTCGGTTCAACCATTATTGCCTCATGAACAATCAATGGGAAATAAACCGTAGGCGGATGTATTTTATAATCCATCAGCCTTTTTGCAATATGGAGAGTAGAAGAACCCTGTTCTTTTTGTTTTTCACCACATATTACAAATTCATGCATACATCTTTCATCATACGCAATATCATAAACATCTTTTAATTTTTCTCTTATATAATTAGCGTTTAAAACCGCATCTTCCGTTGCATGTTTTAAATCGTTCCCCATCATAAGAATATAAGTATATGCTCTTACTAATACCCCAAAATTACCATAAAAAGAACGAACCTTACCGATAGAATGAGGGAGATTATAGTTTCTCACATACTTATCGCCGTCAAACTCAATAACAGGGGTTGGTAAAAAGTCTTTTAATTTTTCAACAACACCAACAGGTCCTGACCCCGGACCGCCACCACCATGAGGGGTAGAAAAGGTCTTGTGCAGATTTATATGACAAACATCAAAACCCATAATAGCAGGGTTTGAATATCCCATAACAGCATTAAGGTTTGCACCGTCATAATACAACAAAGAACCGTTATCGTGCATAATTTTTGAAATTTCCAATACCTGTTCTTCAAATATACCAACGGTATTAGGATTGGTCATCATTATACCTGCAATCTCTGCTCCTTGTTCAGATACTAATCTTTTTAAATCTTCTAAATCAACCTGACCTTTTTCGTTTGATTTAACCTGAATAATATCAAATCCCGCCATAGAAGCAGATGCAGGATTAGTACCATGAGCAGAGTCAGGAACAATAACTTTTGTTCTGACCTCACCTTTTGTTTCAAAATACTTTTTAATAATCAACATGCCCGTAAACTCGCCATGTGCCCCCGCAGCAGGCTGAAGAGTAACATAATCCATTCCTGTCAAAACCTTCAAAGCCTCCTGAAGATTAAACATAAGTTCCAATGCACCTTGTGAATCCTCATCAGTAGCAAGGGGATGTAAGTTAGCGAAACCTTCTAAAGATGCCATAAGTTCATTTACTTTAGGGTTATATTTCATAGTACAAGAGCCAAGCGGATACATGCCTGTTTCAACGCAAAAATTCTTATCACTCAATTCTTTATAACGTCTCATAACTTCTAATTCGCTATCATTAGACAGACCTATCTCGCCCTCTCTTAAAAACTCTTTTGAAATCGGCAATTCATCTGTAATCATATTTACCCCCTAAACTAAATTTGCCCCGATGACATTTATCACTGATTTTTAATTATAAATCTTGTTTATTAAGTTCTTTACGTACCTTTTTCAAGGCATTTTGGATAATTCTTGAAATACGGGATTGAGAAATATTAAACTCATCAGATATTTCTTTAAGTTTTTTATCCTGAAAGAATTTAGCCTCAACCAGAGCCTTTTCACGCTCAGGCAGATGCCTGATTGCCTCTTTAATTCTGGATTTTAATTCTTCATATTCAGCCTGCTCAGGAGGAGTCATTGAAGTATCTTTCACAATAACAGGGTTATCTGCCTCTGCCATTGCTTCAACAGACACGATAGTCTTGTAAACAACCTCTCTAACCTCAGAATCATTAACAGGTTGAGTATTTTTCATGGTGTACCAACGGTATCTTCTTCTGATTTCGTTACGAATTTCCCATTTGATTGCTTTGGTTAAGTATGCATTGTTATACAAAGAAGCCGAACCGTTTTTTAATACCAAATATACAGTATGGGTTGCAAGGTTTACTATTTCAGGATATTCAATAAGTCCGTAGGAAGATACTTTGGAAAATTCTACCTTCGATACGGTTTCTATTAAATCTGAATACTCTTTTAAATTTATATTCTCTTCGTTTGCAACCTTAACCATACCAAAATAATATCAGAAAGTTGTTTGTATTACAATTATTTTCCATGAAAAATAGTTTAATTGGGGTAAATTATTGTTTATCTGCGAAGCAGATATATCTCTCCTTGGAGAGAGAGAAATTTCTTAATGAACTGCCTGCAGTGAATTTAGAAATTTGAGAGAGGGTAAGTAATAGTTGGTTTAATAATTGAACCCTCTGTCCAACCCCTCTCCAAAGGAGAGGGGCTTTTAACGATTTATGTATTTACACCCGCTAAACAATAATTTACAGTGACTAGGTGATTAAGTGATTAAGTGACTAAGC
>CAMHDG010000195.1 GCA_946183815.1 uncultured bacterium
TCATTAAGAAATTTCTCTCTCTCCAAGGAGAGATATATCTGCTTCGCAGATAAATAATAATTTCCCCCTCCTCCAAACAGATGAGATTTCAACAAAAATGTTAAAACATGTTAATTTAAGCCGTTAGGACATGTTGACTATTGAAAAATCATAATTAAAACATGAGTGAAAGGATAAAAATATGTCATCCTCATTAAGTTCAATCGGATACGGAAGCGGTGGTTATCAACAACCACAAATTTCAGCATCAACTAAAAGAAAATTAGAATCGCTGGGAATTGATCCGACACTTGTAACATCAGAATCTCAAGCACAGTCGTTAATAGCAGCAAGACAATCAGAAAAAAGTTTTGATGTATATGCTAACGGTCAAACAGAGCAAGTAAAAGAAGAAAGTTCTAACTCTACTGAATCATCTTTAATTCAGGAAGCAAAATCACTTGCTGAACAGATGGGAATAACAGTATCTTCTGATGATACTTTTGAAGATATTACAGCAAATATCTCTAATGCAATAAAAGATATGTTTGGCGAAGCAGCATATAACCCGCAGGTTTTACAACAAATTCAGGCTTATCAAGCGCAGTTGTCTAACCTGACTACACAATATAACGATATAACAGCATCTAATTCATCTATGTATTACGCAATGGATATGCAAGCCGCTAATACAAGATTTATGTTAGGTCTATAAGAAATATAAGATAACTCAAAAATACATTTACCATATCAATTAACAACTAAAAAAGAGGGCGTTTTACTTAACACCCTCTTTAATTTATGTAATTATATACAATATTACAGTTGGTAATTTGTCACTGCCAGTGCGGGAGCGGGAACAAATTGGCTTGCCTAGTCACTTAATCACTTAATCACCTAGTCACTGTAAAATATTATTTATCGGCAAAGCCGATAAATAATATTTTACTTAAGATAAAAATCAGCATGAACTCTTGCATTAAGAGTCATTGCACCGACTTCTATATTCGTGCTGTTTTCTTCAGCCACAGTACCGTCAGCACTCATTGATTTAGCCATAAGCATCATTCTAGGCATAATATTTCTGCTTGAAAAAGAACAAGAACTGCTTATTGATTTTATCCCAACAATTTCTGACCCTATCGCTTTTGCAAGATTTTCGCCCTGTTTTCTTGCTTTTTTAGCAGTTTCTGCAAGTAATTTGTTTGCCTCATCATCATATTTTGACACAGAATATGATATTCCGTTTACAGATGTTGCACCGTCAGTAGTTGCCGTATCTATCATTTTACCAACATTTGATATGTCTTTTGTATGAACTTTTACGTTATTAGTAACCTGATAATAATCTAAAACTCTCTTGTTATTATTGTATCTGTAAACAGGGTTTGTACTGTAATTAGAGGTTTTTATCCAGTCATTTTGGTTATTTGCAGTCATCTTTCTTAAATCATCATAAACCTTTGCAGATATTTTCTTGTTCTCTGCTATCGCCTTTGCCATAGACTCTTTAGAGGTAGTAACGATTTCCACACTAAAATCAATAATATCCGGTGTGAGTTCAAGCGTTGAAGTTGCATCAACCGAAATATACCCCGGTTCAGCCGACAAAACACTTGTGTTCATGCCTGTAAATGCCATCGTGAAAACTGCTAATAATAAAACAACATACTTTTTCATAATACTTTCTCCTATATTTAATACCATTAAAATAACACAAAAATAAGTTTTACAGTTATTAGTCGATTAAAAGTCTGAGTGACAGAAAAGAGCAATAAGGCAATGAGGCATTAAGGCAATAAATAAGAAGGTCGGCTTTACCAAGCCGACAATTAAACTTTTTTTTCCGGTATAGCGGTGTTAGCATATATGTCAGACAGTGCCTTACAATGCAAGAGAGGGTATTTATTGTTATGATACGCTCCACTATCCGTATTTTCAGCATATAACCGATTATTCTGAATATCGCATAAATTTATTCGGGACAACAATAGAAACAAGTTCAGAGTAACATGTTACAACAATCTTTCCGGATTGCCATGCCAACAAGTTGGCTCGCAAAGACGAACTTACGAAATATTTACCAAAACAGCCTGTTTTAATTCTCTTATGGTTTCTTTAACCTCTGTATCTCTGTCTGCGAGTTCTACTATTTTTTCATAAGAATACAACATCGTTGTATGTTTTTTGTTTAAAAAGTTGGCTATCTCCTCATAACTCATTTTTGTCATTTCTCTTGCCAGATAAATAGTATATTTTCTTGCATCGGATATATTTTGAGAACGGGCAGGGCTTTTCATGTTATCAACGGTTATTCCAAAATATTCTGATACTGTTTGAGCAATATTATTAATAGTTATTTTTTTCTTTTTCGTTTCACTACCCAAAACCTTTTGAGCAAATTCCAAATCTATCTTTACACCTTCAATATCAGCGATAGCAGTAACTTTATTAAAAGCACCTTCCAATTCTCTTACATTATTAGTAAAGTTTTGGGCAATAAAATCAATAACATCATCTCCAATATGTAATCTTACATCCGAAGCCCATTTTTTTAAGATTGCTACTCTTGTTTCTACAGGAGGAGGCTGAATATCAACGACTATCCCCATTTCAAATCTGGTTCTTAATCTGTCCGGAAGTGTAGGTATATCTTTTGGCAATCTGTCAGAAGTTAAAACAATCTGTTTACTTTTTTGGAGTAAAGAATCCAATATATCGAACAACTCATCCATAAATTTCTTTTTTGATTCTATAAACTGAATATCGTCTATCAAAAGAATATCAACATTTTTGAATTTTTGACGGAATTTTGTCATTAATTCTGTTTTATTTTTATTATTAGGATTTAGATTATCAATATATTGATTGAAAAAGTCCTGCGTTTTTACATATTTAACTTTTTTACGTGAATGATGAAAAACAGCATAATGACCTATCGCCTGCATCAAGTGAGTTTTACCTAACCCTGAACCGCCGTAAATAAATAAAGGATTATACATTTCGGCAGGATGTTCTGCAACAAGTTTCGCTATGGAATATGCAATTTTACTATTTTCACCAACTACAAAATTCTCAAACTTAAATTTCAGATTAAGATTTGTTGACTGCATTTTAGAGAGATTATCCATCATCATTTTTTGTTTATCAGTTTCAGTAGTATCTTCAACAGTAACCCTTACAACTCTTTTTTTAGCCCTTCTTATTTTATCAACAGCCTCTTTATCATATACAATCTCAAAATCGACATTGTTACCCGTCACTTTTTTGAATATATCTTTAATCTGCTGAAGATGAGCCTTTCTGATAATCTGTATTTGATTCTATTATACCATCAGAACACATTACAATAATATCACCTTTTTGAATATCTTTATCATACACAACCAAGTCAATATTATCTAATATTCCTGTTGGCATAGAGATTGATTTTAATAACTGAACTTCTTTATTTCTTTTAACATATGTTGGACACGCACCATTTTTAACAAATTCCATGTTTTCAGCATACAAATCTAATATTGCAATATCTAAAGTTGCATACATATCTTCTTCTTTCATACTTGATGCATAAGTTCCAAATGTTTGTCCTAATGTCATAGG
>CAMHDG010000196.1 GCA_946183815.1 uncultured bacterium
ATTTCTCTCTCTCCAAGGAGAGATATATCTGCTTCGCAGATAAACAATAATTTAATACTCCTTTTTCACCGAATCGAGCATTTCAATATATTTGTCTTTAAGTTTTGTTGGTTCAAGAATTTTACAATTATTACCCCAAGTAAAAATATGCCACAATATTTCGTTTTCACCGCAGGCATGGAATGTTACCGTTACTGAGCCATCTTCCTCTTGTTTGATTTCTTGCGTTGGGTGAAAATCGTAGTTTAATACGGCATCTGCAAGTTCTTTTTTGAAACTCAATTTTACGTTAAGAATATTGTTTTCATCGTGCCAAACCCCAAAGGCTTTGTTTGCATACTCGTGTAAGTTAAAATCACCTCTGTCAAAAGTGTGAAGCCCGCGTCTTACGTTTGAGATTTTGTGAACGGCAAAAGTCAGCGGGGTATCGCCTTTCTCGTCCATTCTTGCTATAAGATATGTTTTTTGTATCCCGTATAAGAAGCCTAATGGGGATAATAATCTTGATTTTTTCTCCCCGCTTTTGTTCTCATAATCACATCTTATCTGAACATTATCTCTGATAGCCTCTCTTATTTTGTTGATTGTTTCTTCATCAACTTTACATTTTGGAGTCGGTCTTACCGCAAAACCTTCTGTTTGCATTATCAGTTCAAGGTCGTTGTAAAAAAAGTTTGATTTATCTTCCGTTATGTTTCTTAATTTTTTCAGCAAATTACTCAATTCGTTTCTTTCCAGTTGGTTGTTTCGTTTGTTCTTTGATACACGCTCTAAAGTCCCGAGTTCGCTTGCTGTTATTCCTCTTATATTATTTAATCGTATGAATTTATACAGAGCCTTTTTCCTTTTATCAAAATCTTTTGACGGATCGGGTTCTGAAACAACAACGCAGTCTAAATCAATAAGAGTCTTAATCATTCTTCTTGCGGTACGTTCAGATTTTCCCAGTATTTTTGCGATTTCATCTATTGTCATTCCGCCTCTGTATTCAGGCTCTTGCATAATAAACACTAAATTAAGTAATCTCTTTAACGGTTCATTTCTTTTATCTTCTGCCATACGATTCAACTCCTTTTTTTTGTCAATCTTATCATATATTTTTATGTGTGTCCAGTTTTGTCATAGGTAAGGTGTAATATATAAATATAGCAGATAGGGAAAGGAAGAACATTATGGCAAAAACACACGCATCACAAAGAGCAGAAGAAAGATATTTTATCGCAGGTTTTAATGAAGGAATAGCAATCAAAGAGATTATGAGGGATAATTGTTTGCATTTATCTTCTGATATTGATAAGTATTCTCATACATTTTTTATAAGATATAACAACAAATATGTAAAAGTTGTAACTGATTACAATGTAAATCATGTAAAAACATTATTACCATTGAAGGACAGAGAGTTCTATCTTGTAAATGATTTAATTGACAAGTTGTATTCTAAAGAGCAGTGTGTTGCGTAATGTTTATTGCAGAACCGCTTTTGCCTCATCAATAGGGATAGCAAAGCCTATTCCGATGTTAGAGGTGTTGTTATCAGGGTTGTAGATAGCCTGATTTATTCCGATAACCTCACCTGATGTGTTGAGCAGAGGCCCGCCTGATGACCCAGGGTTTATTGCGGCGTCTGTTTGAATTTTGTTTCTTTTTGTATCTATTCTTGAAACTATTCCTTGAGTAAGAGTACCGCTAAACCCAAAGGGATTACCTATTGCCAGCACTTTTTGACCTACCTTTACCGATGAGGAATTGCCTAGCGTTATCGTTTTCAGGGGTTTATTACAGGTTATTTGTAAAAGGGTTAAATCTTTATTTTTGCCCGTAGTTTTAATAATTTTTGCTTTATATTCCTTGCCGTCAGAGGTCGTGACAGTGATATCACTGCTGTTTAATATTACGTGTGAACTGGTGAGAATAAGTCCTTTGGGGCTGACAATACATCCTGAGCCGCTTGATGTTCCGTCTAATATTTTTGCATCTATTGCTACAATGGCAGGGTTTATTTTTTCGTAAACATTGATGTTGGTTATTTCGTCCCTGTCATAACTATATGCAGGGAATGGAATAATAGTGGTAATTATTAATATTAAAGATAAAATTAGATTTTTCATTTGTGCTCCCTCTTTGAGTTTATTGTACCTAAATGTTAATCTCAAAAAGTCTTAAAAATACCCCTATATCTGTTATATAATCACCCCATATTGTCAAGATTATAATTTTAAACTATAATGGGATAAATATGAATGTAGGTCGGTCTGGCGGTAATACAGATCGAGGAATTATAAAAAGGAGAAATTTATGTCAAGAATAGACTCATTCAAACAAGCATTAAGCGAAAAAAGAGCGGTAAAAATTATTGCAGGTATTGATAATTTTGATGCAGACAGAGTAAGAAATGTAGTTATTGCAGCAGAACAATCAGGTGCATCAGCAGTAGATATTTGTGCTGACAGAGAAATTATTTCAATGGTTAGAAGCATGACAGATATGCCTGTTTTTGTTTCATCAATCAAACCTCAAGAATTAGCAATGGCTATTGCATTAGGTGCTGATGCTATTGAATTGGGTAACTTTGATGCATTATACAAAAACGGTATGTCTTTCTCATACAGTCAAGTTATGGATTTGGTTCATGAAACATTAAATCTTATCAATAAAGAAGATGTATTCTTCTGTGTTACTATCCCAGGTTCATTAGAAGTTTCTGAACAAATCGCTATGGCAAGAGAATTAGAAGATTTAGGAATTGATCTAATCCAAACAGAAGGACACTATTCATCAGATTCTATTCCAACAGGAGTTAGAGGTTTAGTTGAAAGAGCAGAATTAACACTTTCTAACACTATTGAACTTTCAAGAAATGTAGAAATTCCTATCATGACAGCAACAGGAATCAACCCTACAACAGCATCATTAGCATTTGCATCAGGGGCATCTGCTATCGGATGCGGTTCTTGTGTAAACAAATTAGATTCTGAAATCTCTATGATAGCAGTTTCTAAATCTCTTGTTGAAATTGCATCTCACAATGTTCACAGAGTTCACGAACTTGTATAATCATAAATAATACATAGTAAATAACATTAAGACGGGACTTGAAAATTCAAGCCCCGTCTTTGTTTTTTATTATTTATATTAAGTTATGTAACAAAAATAACGGCTCGTGAAATTGCATACTTTTTATATACTTTATATATATGTAAGCGATAAGCAAACAAAATAAACAAGAGGCAAGAGAGAGTAAAATGTCAGTATTAAACACTTATGACATCAATTCAAAAGCAAATGAGATTTCAGAGGAGTTCAAAAAATTGGACTCACCTGAAGAGGACAGATCGGATTTATTGTTCGAGGAAATGCGAATAATGGCAGTGAACAATATGCAACGATTTAATCTAGGTTTATACAAACATAAATAACTTAACTTAACTCAACTTAATTCCCACTAACTTAATTTTAGCGTCTGATTTTTATCAGCGCTTTTTTTTTGTAAATTATTGTTTATCTGCGAAGCAGATATATCTCTCCTTGGAGAGAGAGA
>CAMHDG010000197.1 GCA_946183815.1 uncultured bacterium
TTGTTGTCGGTAATCCTAATCTGTTTTTTGCCGTAATATCTGCTATTAAATCGTCAACTAGGGGATACTTAACCTTTTCCCCGCTAATTTGTTTATATGGTTTATTATCGGTGTAATACGTTTCTTGTTTTAGCACGGGGAGTCCGTCTACTTCTTCATATTGAGAAATTTTGTCAATTTTTCCGTTATCATTATAAAATGTATTAGAAGAACGATTTGTTCGAGTATTATATCTTGATATTTTTAATACTTTGTTCGTCATACCTTTATATGATGTATACGTTGTAGTATCCTGATTATGTTTTGAAATTGATCTCTCTATAATACTTCCATCATTATCCAATATTATTGATTTACCCTCTTTACATACACTTTTTGTCCCATCAGGATATGCACTAAATATTAAAACTAATTCACCATTTTTGTGATTGACAAATACTACATTATCATTTTGTCTTATATTGTACCGGTTGGGTGGATATTGTTTTTTTAATTCATTTAATGTGAATTGATTTATATCAACTTTACCGTTAGTTGTTACTTTTATTCCGGGGAAAAATTCCTGAATATTTATATTTCCATTGTTTGATTTTGGTGCTGCTGTTTTTTTTGCTGGTGCTTTTGCGGGGGTGTGTTTAAGGTGTAATCCAAAATTTTCGTAGCCATAAGTTATTTCTTCTGCATCCTGTTGCATCTGGAATGGGAGTAAAAATTTATTGTTTAATAACTCTTGCCTTTCTGCCTGTGTTAAATTCATAATAGTGCAAATATCAGCAAAACTCTTCCCTGAACACTCTGATTTATGAGTGTTATAGTAATTTATAAATCTTTGAACTACTGAAATTTTATTACCCATTTTGCACCTTCTAGTCGTTGAAACGGCATTTTTGTATTAAAACTTTAATTTATAAATTTATTTGTGCAGAAAAGTCAAATATTTATCACTATATTTTTTTTGCTTCAGTATTTCAAAATCTGTGAAATCTAACTCGACAACGTGTTCTAATATGATTACGCTGTTATTTGTTTTGTCATCTGATTTTATCCATTCCAATATATTTTCATAAATTCCGCTCATATATGGAGGATCAATATATATAACATCAAAACTTTCTTCTCTTTTTTGTATAAGTTTTATTGAATCACCGATTGTTAAATCAAGTGCAAGATTTAGAACAGAATAGTTCGATTTTATTATTTGTGCAACCTGTCTGTTTTTTTCAAAAACAACAGATTTACTAAATCCCCTCGATAATGCTTCCAGTCCCATTATCCCAGAGCCTCCAAACATATCAAGAAAAGATTTCCCCGTAAACTCTCCAATCAGTGAATACAGAACATTAAACACACTTTCTCTTACTTTTGATAGTGTTGGTCTGACTATTTTTTCGTCAGGTGTTTTAATTTTCCGTCCGTTGTAAATTCCGCCTGTAATATTCATATTTTAAAGAATAAGCCCTCTCAAGCCGTTTAATTTACTAAAATCTCCGCCTGAAACAACCTCGTCTATCGTTGTTTTTATTGTGTTTAATTCATCCGCCGTTGGTGTTTTTATCTCTTTTGGTAATAATAAATCTGTATTTTTTTCGGTCTTTACAAACCCTTCGTTCATTATTGCGAATTCTTTATATACCTCAAGCATTTCCATATCCTCTTCAGAGTATTTAAAGTCCTGATTCATAAAATATTTTGTGTCCTTAGAAAAGGTTCTCATAAATTGCATCAGAAACAATAATTCAACAAGCGACTTGTCCTCGTCATATTCTTTGCCTAAACAATGGTTACCAACGATATCACCTTCGGGCAGAGATTTTAAATAAACTGCCCACAAAAGACAGCCTAAATAAAATGAGGTGTTTTGGTTCAATAGTTTTATCATCCCAGGGTAATATTGTTTAAAATAAAATTTCTTTTGGTTTAAGTTTTTAAATTTATTAATATCCGAGTACATATCTTCAAGTGAAAATACCAAACTCACTAAATGCCTGCTATACCCAGGATCAAAAGCGTATTCTGTCATTCTAACCTCTATTCCATATTATCAATAATCTTTTGTGTAAATTCACTGCATCTTGCATTGCCACCAATATCTGCAGTCTTAATACCGCTTTCTAATGTTTTAAAAAGTGCTTTTTCAATTTTTACTGCACAGTCCCCCTGACCTATATGTTTTAGCAATTCTACCCCTGAAAGTAAAAGTGCCATAGGGTTTGCTTTATCCTGTCCTTTTATGTCTGGTGCTGAACCATGAACTGCCTCAAACACTGCGCAATCTTCTCCAATATTAGCACTTTTTGCAACGCCCAGCCCTCCGATTAAACCTGCGGTAAGGTCTGATACAATATCTCCATACAAGTTCGGCATAACCAAAACGTCAAATTGTGATGGGTTTTGAACTAATTGCATACAACAATTATCAACCAATATTTCTCTGAATTTTATTTGCGGATATCCTTTTGCAACATCTCTTGCACAGTCTAAAAACAGACCGTCAGAAAGTTTGCATATATTTGCTTTTGTTACAACACATACTTCTTTTCTATTATAGTTGACAGCGTAATCAAAAGCATACTTAACTATTCTTTCTGATGCTTTACGGGTAATAATTTTTATACTGTGAGCAGTATTATCATCAATTTTTTCTTCTACCCCTGCGTATAAATCTTCCGTATTTTCTCTTACTACAACTAAATCTACATCATCAAATCTTGTTTTTATTGTAGGTATATTTTTGCAGGGTCTTATATTTGCAAAAAGGTTTAATTCTTTTCTCAACTGAACATTAACAGAACGGAACCCTTTTCCGATAGGGGTTGTTATAGGTGCTTTCAGTGCAACTTTGTTTTGTTTTATTGAATCAATAACTCTTTGCGGAAGAGGTGTCCCCTCTTTTTCTATAACATCCAGTCCTGCTGTTTGTATATCCCACTCAATCTCTGCCCCTGATTTTTCTATAATTTTTACAACAGCATCAGATATTTCAGGCCCTATCCCATCTCCCTTTATTAATGTTACTTTTGTCATCTTTTACACCTCTTTTTTTTTATTATAGCACGGATAAATTATTGTTTATCGGCTTCGCAGATAAACAATAATTTACATCCCAATTCTTAATTTTTCATTAAGAAAATTAATTTTTAGATAATTTTGTTATACATTAGATAATGTGATATGAATTAAACAGGAGGATTAGAAATGAATATTAAACCTTTAGCAGACAGAATTGTTATTAAATTAATCGAAGATACTGAACAAACATCAGGTGGTATTTTTATTCCTGATAGTGCAAAAGAAAAACCACAAAAAGGTGAAGTTGTTGCAATAGGAGAAGGCAAAGTTAACGAAAAAGGTGAAAGAGAACCAATGGACGTTAAAGTTGGTGACATTATCCTTTATGCAAAATATGCAGGTACTGATATTAAGATAGACGGGGTTGAATACAAAATATTGTCTATTAAAGACGCTCTTGCAGTTTTAGGCTAATAAAATTACGTTATATTGAGTTTAATAAATT
>CAMHDG010000198.1 GCA_946183815.1 uncultured bacterium
TCTCTCTCTCCAAGGAGAGATATATCTGCTTCGCAGATAAACAATAATTTACCCTCTTGTATTTTAAAAATATTAGTGTAGAATATAAATAGGGCTGAGGGTTATTTAATTATTTTTTCGCCCTGTGTTTTAATGTTAAGTTCTGATATATTCAGAACAGTTAAGAATTAAGAGATTAAGAATAACCGATTTATTACTTTTAAAACCCAAGAGGATTGACTCACTTTAATGAGTAAGGTTACTAAATTCAATTTTAAATATATTAAGGATAATGCGTCTGCCGGTAGTTGGAGGCGTGGTTACGAGTATTATAAAAAAGATATGATACTCGATACTTTGCAGACTAAAAACTTTTATCAGTGTAAAGTAAAAGGTAATTTTCAAGAGTTTTATGCAACAGATCTTGTGTTTAAGAAGAATGCAGTGGAAACACGTTGTAACTGCCCTTTAAAAGAGGAATGGTGTAAGCATACGGTTGCGGTTGCTCTCAAAGCGATTGATGACCATGCTTATGAAGATTGGTTAGAAACAAAATATGGTGAAGAGTTTGATTACCCTGATGAGAATACAGAGTTGAAAGAAACTCCAAAAGGTAGTTATATCTTCCATTTCAATAATAAACGCCGACAGAATTTCTTTTCTGTTTTGATTAAGGACAGACACACAGGCAAAATTATTCGTTCACTGGAGAGTATCTTAAGAGCGTTAATAGAATCTCAAAAATCAGATATAGGTTTTGAACTCAATGAGGCTCAATTAGCAGAGTTAGAGGTGTTTAAATTAATTCTGCAAATTGCAAGGCAGGATAAAAAAGCAGGTTGGTATGATATTCCTATCACTAAATTTATGCCAATGTTCCCGCTTTTAGCAAAGGTAGAAGAAGTGCTTGACGAGAGAACAAAACAAAGAATTAAGTTCTCTGAAGATATGTGGAGTCTTACTCTTAATGTGGAGGCAAACCCTAACGGTGCGTTGACTCTTGCTCTCTACTGGGACAGACCTAATTCTGATGATATTTACCCGTTTGAGGAGGTTAAATATTTTTCACGTCAGTTAAAGTGGGGCAGATATAAAAATATCATTTTCCCTATAAATGTTGCTATGAATGAGTTACCTCAATATATTATCAAGCAGACCTTTACTGATTTGAAAGATTCAGAGGGCGGAAAATTCATATATGAAGAACTTCCAAAAATAAGAGAAATCATGCCTGTCAACGTGTCAGATCAGATAGCAAAATTAATGCTTGAGGAACGACCTCCGATAAATGTTGTGACTCTTGGTATTGATTATGACCAGTCTTTAAAAGCAGAGTTAGAATTTGAATATGACGGTGTTAGAGTGCCATACACCAAACAAGGTGATGCAAAATCTCCTTATGTTACTGTGACAACAAAACAAAACGGTGAAGATTTTGTTTACTGGATAAAACGAAATTATCAGCATGAACAAGCCGCTTATGCGATGTTACTGGCATGTAAATTTGTTCCGATGCAGACAAATAATCTTGCACAGGAAATAGAAACCGCTATTGATTTTTATAATTATTATATGAAACAGGCTGGCGAAGGCTGGAGGTTTGAAGAAAAAGATGACATGTCTTTCTTTAAACTTATGGAAGAAAAATTTACAATGTGTGCAAAAATGGATTTTTGTGATGATGCAGTTGATGAATTTGAAATTCAGTTGTATGGTCGTGTAGGCGATGAGATTATTGACTTTGATACAATTTTTGAAACTATCCAGAGTGGTGAAAAATACAGTCGTATTCGTAGTTTAGGGTTCGTTGAATATCCTGCTCAAAATATTTATCAGATGTTAAAATCGTTTAATTCGTTTGATGCTTACCGAAATAATGAAAACAAATTCAGAATAAAAACTTATCGTTCAGGTTTGATTAAAGAATTAGAAAATCTTGACTTTGAGTTGGTAATGAGTGATGAATTTAAAAAATTCTGGGAGCAAATCTCAACTTTTTCAACAACAGAAGCGACAGAGTTGCCTGATATAAACGCAAAATTCCGTGATTATCAGTTAAAAGGGTTTAACTGGTTGTGGTTTATGTATAAATATGGGTTAAATGGTATTTTGGCGGATGATATGGGGTTAGGTAAAACCTTGCAGGCATTGTCTTTGCTCAAAAAAGCCAAAGAGGTTGACGGTGCTCAACCGACTCTTGTTATTGCTCCGACAACGGTTGTATTCAACTGGGAGGCTGAAATCGAAAAATTTACTCCTGATTTGACTTGCCTTAAATTATCAGGGGTTGACAGGGCAAAATTGTTTGAAAAAATTCCTGAATACGATATTGTTATCACAAGTTATGCGTTAGTTAGACGTGATATTGCCAAGTTTAGGAAATATAATTTCAGATATATTATTCTTGACGAATCGCAAAATATTAAAAACGCAATCTCTCAAACCGCACAGGCAGTAAAGACGTTGAGCGGTACTCACAAACTCGCCCTTTCAGGTACACCTATCGAGAACAAACTTGAAGAATTGTGGTCAGTTTTTGATTTTCTTATGCCTGGGTTCTTGTTTAGTATGCCGGAATTTAATTCAAGATATGTTACACCGATTATGGAAAGACAGGATAAGACCGTTGAAAAACGTCTTAAACTCCAAATTTATCCGTTTATTTTACGCCGTATGAAACGAGATGTTGCCAAAGACCTTCCTGATAAGGTTGAAAATATGGCATATTGTGAAATGACGCCTGAACAAAAGGACTTCTATTTAGATGTATTAGATTCTACGAAGGAAGAACTCTTCAAGAGTATCGAAATGAATGGTTTAGAAAAGAGCAGAATGTCTATCTTCTCTGCTTTGTTAAGATTGCGTCAAATCTGTTGTCACCCGAAACTATACGACAAAGAGCATGTTAAAGGGGTTATTCAGTCAGGTAAATTTGAATATCTTAAGGGCATGTTAGAACAGATTATTGAAGAAGGACACAGAATACTTTTATTCAGTCAGTTTGTAGATATGCTTGATATTATAAAAGGCTGGCTTGAAAGAACAGGTATTGAGTATGAATATCTTACAGGTAAAACAAAAGACAGAAAAGGTGCTGTTGATAACTTTAACAACAACCCTAAAGTTAAGATATTCTTAATTAGTTTAAAAGCGGGTGGTACAGGTTTGAACTTAACAGGTGCAGACTATGTAATCCACTATGACCCTTGGTGGAATCCTGCGGTTGAAGATCAGGCTACTGACAGAGCATATCGTATTGGTCAGACAAAGAAAGTATTTGTATATCGTATTATTACCAAAAATACGGTTGAAGAGCGTATCCAAAAACTCAAGTCAAGAAAACGTGACCTTGTTGACAGCGTAATCTCTGTTGACAGAAACATTACAAAATCTCTCACTATGGAAGATTTGAAAGAGTTGTTCTCGGTTGATTAGTGGGTAAATTATTGTTTAGCGGCGAACGTAGTGAGCCGATATTTGTAAAAGTGATTAAGTGACTAGGTGACTGAG
>CAMHDG010000199.1 GCA_946183815.1 uncultured bacterium
TTATATTTATCAACATGTATTTTTATATATGTAAATAGTTCCGGAGCATATTGAACTTCATCAATAAAAACGGGTGGTTTATGTATTTGTAAAAATAATGCGGGGTCTTTTTTTGCCAAACTTCGTTGCTCAAAATCATCAAGCGTAACATATTTTCTATCTTTACTGATAGTTTCCAGCAAAGTCGTTTTACCAACCTGACGAGGACCTGTTAATAAAATAACAGGAAAGTGCTTTGATAAATTTAAAACAGATTTTTCAAGATTACGTTTAATCATAATTTTTCGTTTAATTTGGAGTTACACTCCATTTTAAACGAAAATTTCAAAAAAGTCAATAGTTTACTGTGTTTAACCTTTGTATTTTGAGAATTTTACTTGGGTTAAATATTTTACTATGTCCAAATCTGACGTAGTTGACTCATTTACCTTTGACCGAATTTGTCATACGTAGGGGGTATGATTACAATGTAGCCGTATGGCTAATTGTAATCTGTGGAATATTTGTTTAAACTTGTAGTTTAAACATTCATACAAGAAAGAAGATGATTTTATGATACAATCTTTTTACGTAGAGAATGATATTATGGCAAGAAGAAGAAAAAGATTAGATATTTTTTCGGTTATATTCCTCGTTATCGGAATAATTGGGGCGTTTATTTGCTATAAAAACCCTTCGTCTTTTCAGGAGTTTAGCCAAAAACCAGTGCCTAAATTTTCGCACCTCAAAGAAGGTGATTATGTTAATATGTACTGTAAAGGTATTATTGAATATCAACTGCCTGACCGCACTCGTGTTGATTGTCTGACGGATGAATATGCCATCGAATACGACTGGGCTAAAAAATGGGCGGAAAGTATCGGTCAAGCCATGTATTATTCTAAAATGACAGGCAAAAAACCCGCCGTTGCCATCATTATAAAAAACCCCTATGAACGTATCTATATTAAACGCATTGAAAAAGCAAACCCTGATATAAAAATTTTTGAAATAAAAACAGTAGATTATCACGAATAAATCTATGGACGTTTTATCAACAACGGTGTGTCTTTTGGCATAAAGGTATTCCTTAAACTCAAATTAGATATCATAAAGAAAAATTCCATCTCTTCGCCTGAACCTATATCTAAATCGTCAAACGGGATACAAATATCTATCTGCTCATTCTGAACAATGTTCAAACCCTGTGAATCTACCAGCGCCCACAAATTATCAGGTATTGATTTTGCCAAATATGACGGATATAACTGGTTATTCATTATTGTTATTACCAACTCGTTATGATATTTTGTTTTAAGTATTGGAAATATTGTTTCCGTCTTATTCGTAACCCTAATACTTGAACAAGATTGTTTAAGAGTTGCGTTTTTCATATAAATATGGAACTGGTGCATTCTCGGTTTCTTCTCGTTAATTTCCTGATACAAAGGGTTCAACGAAAGTTTAAAATACAGGTTATGATTATCAAAACCATAGTTTATATTGTCAAAAATCTTACTTTCCTGAAAAACAGGCCCATCAATTAAGTCTATGCTGTCAGAATACAGCCAGCCTGAATTAGTCTGAATAATATTTGCAGGACTTATTCCCTCGCTTTCGTATGCAGTATCAATAATAGAAACATCTAAATACTCAGGATAATTTTCACCCATAAATTTATAAGTGTTTTTCAAATGTTCTCTGAACAAAAAGTCAAAAACATTATCCTGACCTGAATTATTTGGTTCACCATACCACCAGAACCAGTCACTACCTTCTGCTATATACAATTCTCTTAACGCTTTTTGGATATTTTTATCGTTTGGCTTTTTCTCTATACTGATTTGCAAATCAGTTCTGACATTGTTCAAATATTGCCATGCCAGATTTTTTACAGGATCGCCAAGCCAGAAATTAAAATCTTTATTTATCCAAGAACCTGCATATATCTTGTTCAGTGTCTTTTTATTTCTGTCCTGCGAAATATAATCACTTATCAAAACTGTTTCTACTGTATTATCGTTTTCTATTTTTGAATACAACAGATTAAGAAAATCGTAACCGTCATTCTGATAGTTTTCCCAACAGTTTTCACCGTCAAGGGCTATTGTCAGCAAGTGAGAATCATCAGGCGAAACCAAAAGTTTGTTTTGGATAGATTTTATTTTGGTAAACAAATCTGTAACAGATATTGTCGGGTCAACATTACAATATTCAAAGTTAATAAGATTAGGCAATAAAGAATCTCTAAAAATAACATCTATCGGCTTTTTAGACTGGCTAAAAGTATAGGTTTTCAGAAGATAATACGGGTCTTCAATATTACCTTTAAAATCTCTTATGAACTCGAAATTTATACTTTTAGAAAGTATCGTTTCATCCGAAATAGTCCACCTTAAACCCTCTTGAGAAAACAAGTCCAAAACTTTATCAGTAAGACAATATTCAGATGCCCAAATACCTTTAGGACGAACCCCAAACACCTCTTCTACTCTGTCAAGGGCAGATTTAACCTGATAGTGAGCATCTTCTGTCAAATCAAAATTCACAGGAAGATTATCTTTATTAGGCAGATTTTTCGTTGCGGTTTTATAATCGCACAATATCGGCATAATCGGGTGGTAATAAGGACTTGTAGTAAGTTCTATTCTTCCCTCCTGAATATATTTTTTATAAGTCGGAATTATCTCTTTAATAATCTGTTTATGTAACTCTATTATTCTTATCCTGTCTTTTTGGGTATAGTTATGACCTTTTTTGGCAAGTTTTTCCAACTCGGGATAGTTTGCATAATGGGTAGGGTCAACCCACGACAGATTAAACAACGCCATTAAATCAGACAACTCTTGCTCGGAAAAATCGTCTATATTTACCGTATTACTTGCAAAACGCTTTTTAAAAAGTTTTCTGTATGTAGGGTATTTATAAACCATAGTTTCATATTTTGAATTAAAAAAGTTATTCAAAATATACTCAATCTCACTCGGCGCAAGTTCTGATATATCAGACACCGTAAGGCTTGAATGAATATCACTAAACCCGCCATCAGTATATTGGATGAGTTCATCAAGCAAAGCAGGTACAATGTTTATATTAAGTTTAAGTTTTGGAAATTTATCCAAAATAGTAACCATATCAAGATAATCTTTGACTGCGTGTAATCTTGCCCATGGCATGAGAAAAACACCGTCCAGTTCATAAACAGGCTGGTGCATGTGCCAATAAAAAGCCAGTGACAAATTCTTTCCCGATAAATTTTCCATAACCTAATTATAGCAGATTTTTAGATAAAGGTAAATTATTGTTTATCTGCGAAGCAGATATATCTCTCCTTGGAGAGAGAAAAATTTCTTAATGAACTGCTTGCAGTGAATTTAGAAATTTGAGAGAGGGTAAGTAACCGCGTTTTAGTTACTTAACCCTCTCCCGTATTTGTAATAAATTTGCAAGCAAATTTA
>CAMHDG010000200.1 GCA_946183815.1 uncultured bacterium
AGAGAGGGTAAGTAATAGTTGGTTTAATAATTGAACCCTCTCCCCAACCCCTCTTCAAAGGATGGGGGCTTTTAACGATTTATATATTTACCCCCGCTAAACAATAATTTACCTTTATGCTATAATAATACCGAAAGGTATCAAATATGAGATTGTGTGTATTTCAGGGGACATTTAATCCAATTCATAAAATTCATTTAGAAGTGGCAAAATATGCAAAAGAACACTACAATTTTGACAATATTCTGTTTATCCCCGCATACATTCCGCCTCACAAAAATATTGACAAAAAATTAGCAGACCACAGGTTTAATATGGTAAAACTTGCTATATCCGATTACAACTATTTCAATATTAGTGATATAGAATACAAACATAATACAAATTCCTATACTTATAACACAATTACAGAATTATATAAAAAATATGATATAGACGGTAAAATCAACTTTCTTATCGGAACAGATGCATTTATAAAAATAGAAAGTTGGTACAAAACTGAAGAATTAAAAGATTTAGTTCACTTTATAGTATTTAAAAGGACTGACAACTTTAACCCGTCAGATTTTGATAAACTAAAAGAAAAAGGATACGATTTTGAATTTTCACAAATGAAATATACGGATGTATCCTCAACAGAATTAAGACAAAACGTAAAAAACGGAAAATCAATAAATGATTTAGAATTACCAAAAGTAAAGGAGTACATAAAAAAACATGGGCTATATCTATAAAGAAGAGGTTATAGAATGGCTAAAAAACCATTTAGATGAAGAGAGATTTGAACACTCACTGGGAGTTGCCCAAACCTCTGTAGAACTTGCAGAGAAATTCGGGCAGGATAAAGAAAAAGCATACACAGCAGGGCTTCTTCACGACTGTGCAAAAAGGTTCTCTACAAAAGAACTGATTGATATCATAAACAAGAACCTTTCGGTTGAAGAATGCGAAATGATTAATCCAAAGACATACCATGCTCCTGCGGGTGCTTATATAGCAGAGAAAGAATTTGGAATAACAGATAAGGAAATTTTATCCGCTATAAGATGGCATACCATCGGAAAACTTAATATGACAGACTTTGAAAAAATAATATTTATTGCTGACAAAATTGAGCCGAGAACAAGACCACAGGAATATATTAACTACATTAAACCTGCTCTTGACAAAGAAAACGGGCTTGATATGGCACTTTTGCAGTGTTATAAAGGTACTATAAAAAGCCTTGTTGACAGAAATTTAAAAATTTGTATGAGCACAATAGAAATTTATAACGAATTGTTGAGTAAATATGAAGATTAAAAATGTATTATTATGCGGGTTAGGCGCAATAGGCGGATACTACGCAAGCAGAATTAAAGACACAAACGGACTAGCCCTTAAAATACTTGTCGATAAAACAAGACTTTCAAAATATAACTCAACCCCACGAATTATAAACGGAAAAGAATACAGATTTGACTACATTTTACCTGACGAAACAAATTTTCAGGCTGATTTGATTATAATAGCAACAAAATCATCAGGATTAAATGATGCAATCAATAATATAAAAAATTTTGTCGGAGAAAAAACAATAATACTTTCATTCCTAAACGGGATAACAAGCGAAGAATATATAAAAAAAGAATACGGAGATAAAGTCTTATATTCGTTCTTATTAGGACACACCTTTTTTAGAAACGGAGATAAAATAGACCATGACGGACACGCAAATATAATATTTGGCTCAACTAAAAAAAATGATGCCAGAACAGATGTGGTAAAAGAATTTTTAGACACGATTAATACAGGATACAAAATATCAGACGATATAAAAAAAGAACTATGGCAAAAATTTGCATTTAACTGCTGTGTTAATCAACTATCAGGTATAACAGGTCTAACTTTTGGAGAAATGTTAAACTCCGAAAAAACAATGGACATTATAAAAAACATTTCACTTGAACTCTCACAAATTGCAAAAGCAGAAAATGTAACAGACAACCTGTATAACACAACAGTAAACAGTCTTAAACTTATGATACCTGATGGCAAAACATCTATGCTTCAGGATATCGAAGCAGGAATAAAACCGGAATTGGATATATTCGGAAAAACTGTAATTAAACTGGGCGAAAAACACAACATAGATACTCCATATACCAAAATAATAACAACACTTTTGGAAATAAAAACCGAAAACTTTACCCGATAAAACTTACTGTAATATCTTCACCCTCAAACAGTTTTTGTTCATAAGGAATTATTCTCAATTCGTTATTACACATTTTTGCAACAGAATTATGAGAGTTTAGCCCAAGTTTTTCACCGGCAAACTGTTCTATCAGCCCATACATAAAATTAAGGGCAGAGTTAGTTTTTTCTGTCTTGTTTAAAGAATCAGCAACAGATTTTAGCAAGTTATTTTGCCCGACAGACAATGGAACATCGTGCTCAGTTTTTTTCAAATCAAGCCACTTCTGAATTGTTATTTTTCCTGTATTTACCTTTGGTATCATATTCTCTAATAAAAAAACGAATGTTCTGATAAATCAGAAAGGCTCGTTTTCTTTCCTCTTACGGTATTGTCTAATAGTTTAAACCAAACAAGTCTGACATCAAACGGTGCTTTCGCAGGTTTTACAAAACTGTCTGCACAGTCCTCTAGGTTTTCACATTTTTTTACAAACGAAAACTGTTTAAATCTGCTTTCTAAAAGGTGAGCACGTAATTTTAATCTAAAATCCCAATTTTTTGTCGGAATTGTCTGATTAATATCTTCTGACACAATATTTGGCAAATCCCCAAACATTCTTTCAGACTTAAATAAATTTTTAGCCCCAAAGAGAGATTGACCTGTTGCACAAAAGTCAGTCAATATATAAGTTTTATCCGAATTTTTTATTTTATCACGACTTAAACCAATCTTTGACAAATACTCTTTAAACTTTATTAAACTATCATCACACAACTCATCAAATGCCCCAATCTTATTAAAACGTGGAGTATTTGATAAAGGAATATTTTTAACATTTTCCTCACCTATTTTATAGCCCAAAACTTTTGAAATAGAAGATAAAGAACGACCTATCGGAATAACAACATATTTACCTTCTCCGTATTTTTTATCGAAATCGGCTTTCATAAAATCAGATACCTGATCGTGAATAATCTCAACATCTTTATAAAAATCTTTATTAAAAGGAGGAATAAGGCACTTATATTGTGCTCTTAAAATAGATTTATCAACTGAATTTAGCCTGTTATATTCTTCAAGATTGAATTGTTTTAATTTATGCAAAGGAAACGGCATCAAACAAGACGAAATCGTTGCTAATTTTTTACCTTTAAAAGAAGGGGCTTCAGAATTAAGAGTTTTTTGAGAAGGAGTAATATTTTGATTAAAATTTTTATTACTGCAAAAATTATATTGTTGGACTATATTTGAAGAT
>CAMHDG010000201.1 GCA_946183815.1 uncultured bacterium
TTTCTCTCTCTCCAAGGAGAGACAAATCGGCTTCGCCGATAAACAATAATTTACCATTTCACCCCATTTGTGTTAAAATCATTTTGCAAATCAATTTAAAAAGGAGAAATAACATGTTTTGTCCAAATTGCGGAAAAGAAATTAATGATAATTCACATTTTTGTCTATATTGCGGACACAAATTCGTAAATGAAACAGAAAAACAAGAAGAAGAAATCTATTCTCATTCTTACTATAAAGATTCTTATAAAAAAGACTCTAAAAAAGGACAGGAGAAAAAAGAATTTTCTTTTGCGGATATGTTTTTAAAGGGTGTTCTATCCATGCTTGCTATTATACTATGCTTATTTGCAGGTTTAATGCTGAAAAACTATGTCGCAGGCGATGTTTTTAATTTAGATAAAATGAAATATGAACAATATGTTGAAAACCCGTCATCTATCCCTGAACTGACACAACCTGAAACCCTCGAAGGACTGGTCAGTAATTTAAAAGAGGTACAAAATTTTCTCGAACTTTACCTGAAAGTTTCCGATGATGATTCTGATACAAAAATGGAAACTTTTGATAAATACAGAAAAGAATTATTAAAACTCCAAAATTTCGATAACACAAATATCCTTAACGGTGACGTTCAGTACCAAATACCACGAACAGAAAAAGAGTTTAAAAAAATACAAAAACAATATAAAAAACTTATCGGCAAGGTTGGTCTTATGATTGTTGCTGACGAAAGTTACACAAGATACCACTTGAGTGAAGATTCAAGATTTAATTATAAAAAATTCGGGAAATATTTGCCATCTGATGTATCAGATTATCTCAAATTAAGAGCAAAACATTATAAGGCTTGCATGTTCAAAGATGAACTTATTATCAAGCCTTACGACCTTGCTAAAAGAATTGCGGATTATGAAAGTTTTATGAATACCCATACAGAGTTTAGATACAACGATGAGGTAAAAGATTTATTATTTTCATACACCTTTATCTATACTTTCACATCTGACAGAACAAATATGGTATATATAAACAAAAAAACTTTCCCAAAAAGTGATAAAAAGTTTATCAAAAATTACCCAACCTCAAAATTACAGGAATTATTTTCACACCTTGCAGCATCCGCAAACGGGATATCTGCCTCTCAATTTGATGAAATGTACCCTTATGAATACCAAAAAGGGCTTGATGCTATAAAACCTGAAAAATCAGATTTATCTGATATTTTCTCAACAGTAAGAAAAAATATTATGCAGTTACGCTCTGACGATAATTTTGAATATATGTATATATCCGCAACTGATACTTGGTGCAAATATGACCCTTCAAAAGCATTGAAAAAAGGTGATATTATCCTTGGACACAGCAATGATGGATATGATATTTATGATTATAAATACAAAAAAACTAACCAGACTTTACAACTTGAAGAAAATGCAAAATTCTTTATCAAAAATAACCAACTTTTTGCATATTCTTCAAAACATTTACAAATACACAGTCTGGAAAGTTCGTACGGCAGTTTTAGTTTCAGACCGCTATCTGTTAAAGGAATAAAAAAGATTTTCCCTGATGTATTGATTATAAACATTGATACCTTTGGCGAATTGTCAGTTCAGATAGATAAACCGACAGGTGCTCAAAAATATATGCTGATTTCAACATCAGGCGGAAACTACGAAGGATACAGACTAACAGGGAATATGGAACTTGGTGAATTGAGTAATATTTTTACCGTTTCATCTGATTCGGCACAGGTTAACTGGTCACCTGACGTTGAGGGCGATACATACCACATGTATTTTATTACCCAGCAATCTCAACAAACCGAAACCACTCAAACAGAAGAATAAATTTATCTGAATAAACAGACCCGATGACTGTTAAATCATCGGGTCTGTTTTTTAACTTTTTATATTTTGTATGATACAATTAAGAAAAACGGAGAGAAAAATGGCAGTAAAAAAGATTTTAACGTACGGTACTCCATCATTAAGAGAACCATCAAAAGAGGTACATAAAGTATCTGCAAAAATAAAAACACTTATTCAGGATATGTTTGACACAATGTATATGAATAACGGTGTAGGTCTTGCAGCACCGCAAATCGGAGTAAATTTAAGAGTGTTTGTAATAGACTGCTCGACAGGTGACGAACCTCTAAAACCACTCGTATTCATAAACCCGAAAATAATCAAAAAATCAGGTGCAACACTTTCTCAGGAAGGTTGTTTGAGTTTTCCGGAGGCTTACACAGAGGTAAAACGATATAAAGATGTTATGGTAAAAGCACTGGACAGAAACGGAAAACCGTTTGTAATGGAAGCAAAAGACGGAACATTACTTGCAAGATGTATCCAGCACGAAAATGACCACCTTGACGGAATATTGTTTATTGACCATACTACTAACAGGTTTGAGGCAGATAAAGTTCTTGCAGAACATAAACTCCCTCCTGTTGAGGTAGAAAACCTGCTAGACGAGCCTGAACTTGATGAGGCACTACAAAATGGCAAATAAGATTAAAGTTATTTTTTTCGGAACACCTGACATCGGGGTAAAATCACTTGATTATTTGTATAATTCTGAAAATATCGAGGTAATGGCGGTTGTAACCCAGCCTGACAAACCTGCAGGACGGGGAAACCATTTAAGACCATCTCCGATAAAAGTTTATGCTCTTGAGAAAAATTTACCCGTATATCAACCTAAGTCGATAAGAAAAGAGGCGGATATTCAGGCTGAACTAAAAAAATATGAACCTGACTTTTTCGTAACATTTGCTTTTGGGCAAATCTTATCTCAGGAAGTTTTGGACATTCCAAAGTTTGAAACAATAAATCTTCATGCATCGTTACTGCCAAAATACAGAGGAGCAAACCCAATTCAAAGATGTATTATTAACGGTGATACAGAAACCGGCATCTGCACTATGATTACTGAATTAGGACTTGACTGCGGCGATATTTGCTTACAGTCAAAAATTGATATTCCGAACGATATGACCTGTGAAGATTTATGGTTAAAAATATCTGATGATTCCCCTGAATTACTGGAAAAAACTCTTATCGGACTATACAACAAAACAATTACTCCTTGCCCTCAATGTAGTGACGGGGTATGTATGGCAGATAAATTAAAAAAAGAAGAAACCCTCATTGACTGGAATAAGTCAGCAGTTGATATTCACAACCTTGTAAGAGGGGTATATCACTCGCCTAGTGCTTATTTTATTCATAATGATAAAATAATAAAAGTGTTAAAAACCTCTGTTGAAACCACAAACACAACAGGAAAAGCAGGTGAAATTATAAAAACAGATAAAAATGGTGTTGTTATTCAGGCAGGACAAGGTCAGGTAAGACTATTGACGGTAAAACCTGAGGGCAAAGGCGAAATGCACGCTCGTGATTGGGCTAACGGTTTAAG
>CAMHDG010000202.1 GCA_946183815.1 uncultured bacterium
TTAATATTTATTGTGATTTGGAATATTATTACAGTCTGTTTGACAACGAGGCAGATTGGGGGAGATGATACAGTGTGGCGCTATATCATCTCTTTTTATAAAACATTAACACCATTTTTATACATTTTTTCTCTCTGTGATTTTATATTTTCTATCTCTTTTCTATAATCACCTTTTGTCAGGTCACCGACAGAGGAATAGAGTTTTAGTATCGCTTTTTCAATATTTTTTGAGTTCATATTAACCATATCGCAAGCCATATCAATGCTTGAAAGGGCAAGTCTTGTCATATCCCTAAACCCGCTTGATGCAAGTTTCTTTGCAAGTTCATTCCCCTCAACAGATTTATAAAGAGCCTGTGCTATAACCATTGGCATGTGAGAAATCATTGCGACCGCCTCATCGTGCTTTTCAGGGGAGGTTTTTACAATATTTGCACCGAGGTCTGTGATAATTTTTTCCAATAATTCTGATTTTTTATCTGATGTTATAACCCATTTTGCACCCTTAAACAACCCTTCTTTTGAGGCTGACCAACCGCTAAACTCTGTCCCTGCCATTGGATGAGTCGGTATAAAATTATATTTATACTCTTTTTTTGAAACAAATTCTTTCAGAGAACACACATCACACACAACCGTTTCAGGGGGTAAATAGTTTTCCAGTTCATCAAGCACAGATAAGGTTTTGCTCATTTCTTTGCAGACAAAAACGAGTTCCCTGTCTGATAACTTTTCATAATCGGAATAAATATTTTCTTCCCCTTTTTTTGCCTGCGATTGTGAAACTCCGATAACGTCATACCCTAATTTTGTCAGGTCTTTAAAAATTGACCCGCCTATTAAACCTAAACCTACTATTCCGATTTTAGCCATATATTTACCCCTTATTTTATCCTTCAACACCTTCCTCTCTACCTTTGGGAGAGGGTAGAAACACTTATGTTTTGCTTGCAAAATATTAGTGTTTCGGGTGAGGGTTATTCTAATTATATATCACGGTGATGGAACTGCTTTAACCCTTTTGCGTAATCATTCACAATTTGTCCGTTACCGATTAGTTTGTATTTATAAATAACAAGTCCGTCTATCCCGACAGGGCCTCTTGCGTGAGTTTTGTTTGTGGAAATTCCGACCTCTGCCCCAAAACCATAGCGGAAACCGTCAGCAAAACGTGTCGATACATTGTGATAAACTCCCGCAGAATCAACAAGATTCATAAACTTTTGAGCATTTTCTTCGTTTTCTGTAATTATTGACTCCGTATGCCCTGAGCCGTATTCATTAATATGTTCAATAGCATCATCCACTCCGTCAACATACTTGACTGCAAGTTTAAGGTCGGAATATTCTTTATGCCAACTTTCAGGGGTAAATATAAGTTCAACTCCTGCATTTTTTATTGCATTCAACAATTCTTCCGACTGTTTAAATTCTTTGTTGATTAAAAGTGTTTCAACAGTATTGCAGGCACTCGGATACTGTGTTTTTGCATCGAGTACAACTCTTTTTGCAAGTTCTAAATCAGCCGTTTCGTCAACAAAGATATGGCAAACCCCGTCTGCGTGACCGAGGACTGCTATATTTGTGTTTTCTTTAATAAATTTAACGAGTTTGTTTCCGCCACGAGGAATGATTAAGTCAATATATTTATCAGCCTTTAACATTTCTGCTACATCTTCCCTTGAATAGACCTGATTTAACAAGCCTTCAGGGAACTCATTTACCCCTGAAAGAGCAGAATTTATTATCTCTAAAATTGTTTTGTTTGTATTTTTAGATTCTTTTCCGCCTTTGAGAATAACAGCGTTTGACGATTTTATGGCAAGAGCGGATATTTGGGAAATAACATCAGGTCTTGCCTCAAAGATTATCCCGAGAACGCCTATCGGACAGGAGACTTTTTGTAAAATTAACCCGTCGTCAAGTTCTCGTTTTAAGAGGGTTTTGTTCACAGGATCATCAAGTTTTGAGATGTCGTAGATACCCTGAATCATATCTCTCATTTTATTCTCATCAAGGATAAGCCGTTTATAAGTTGCTTGTGAGAGTTCACCTTTCTCAACAAGTTCTTTTG
Source organism: uncultured bacterium (assembly GCA_946183815.1). GTDB lineage: Bacteria > Cyanobacteriota > Vampirovibrionia > Gastranaerophilales > Gastranaerophilaceae > UBA2883. The sequence continues at coordinate 2,077 of CAMHDG010000202.1, forward strand.
CAAACTCCAAATCAGCCTTATTCGCCTCAAAGATTTCGGTTTTATGTTCCTCTAACGCCTTTGCAACAGCAACCAAACCACGATTTTTAACCTCAGCCGACAACCCCTGTGCCTTAACCGATGCCTTCTTCGCCCTCTTTGCTATATCAATAAAATTTTCCATAATCAAACCCTCTTGTAACAATTATAACATAGGGGAAAATAGTGGTAAATGGGGGTAAATTTATAGTGCTTTTGTAAATACAAATTTTTAAATTCCATTTTAAAAACTATTGAAATATACCTGATTATATCTAATTGTACCTGATTTTAAATTAATTTAATTATCGGCTTGGCAAAGCCGACAAGCGAACTATTTTTTAGAAAATACAAGCCTTGGTGAAATTTATTTATAACTTCCGGTTTTATTCCCATATCTGTCATATTGAATTGTTCTACCGTTAGAATCTGTTTTGTAACTACCTGTTTTATTTCCGTAACGGTCGTATTGTATAGTTGTGTTGCCTTTAGTTTTATATGAGCCTGTCTTGTTTCCATACTTATCATATTGTGTAGTTACACCATTTGAGTTTGTTTTATAACTGCCGGTTTTGTTACCATATCGGTCATAAGAAGTCGTGTTACCGTTACTATTTGTCTTGTAACTACCTGTTTTGTTGCCGTATCGGTCATATTGTGTTGTAGTATTCCCATAAGTTTTATACGAGCCTGTCTTATTCCCATACCTGTCATACGATGTAACTGCCAACACAGGCAGGCTTATTGTGATTAGGATTGTTAGAATTAATAATTTTTTCATTTGTTGCCTTTTCCCTTTAATATATTGAATATTTTAGTAAATCATCATCGCTTGATTCTCTCACAGAATAGCATGATTTACCCAACTCTTTACACCTATATTCTGCATCCGATTTACTATTGGCTGCAATTATTATATTATTACTTCCTATGTCTATAGTAAATGGTTTTAACGGTTTTAAATTATACCTGATTTTTTCTGCTCCTTTAAGTGTCATATCTGCTTCAATATCTTCTAAGTCTTTTATTTTAAAGTTTAATTCATGTGATTGAGAATATATATAAAGTCCCCCTAAAATCGTGAATAGTGTATTTGTTAATACAAATATTGTCATTATATCTTTTGACGTAAATGCAACTATATTAAAAATCGTTAATGCAAGTCCTAAAATACCATATTCCAAATATCCATAAATCTATTGATTTAAATATACTAAATATTAATTCCCCTTTTTTCGTATTTGCTGGTATCAAATACTGATTATTTTGATTCACTTATATCACACTCCAATTCATTTTAAGGTTTATC
>CAMHDG010000203.1 GCA_946183815.1 uncultured bacterium
CTCTCCCCAACCCCTCTCCAAAGGAGAGGGGCTTTTAACGATTTATATCATTTACACCTAAACAATAATTTACCTGAATTGTTAAAAAAATGTTTATTTTTTAAGATTTCATAAAAAAATGGTGTTAAATGATAATGTAAGGATAAAAGTAAGAAAAAAAAATATATAAGGAGATTTAATTATGGCTAAAACAATTGGTATCGATTTAGGTACAACAAACTCGGTAGTTGCCGTTATGGAAGGTGGGAAACCAACCGTAATTGCAAACGCAGAAGGTATGAGAACAACCCCATCAATAGTTGGGTTTTCAAAAACAGGCGAAAGATTAGTAGGTCAATTAGCAAAACGTCAGGCAATTCTTAACCCTGATAAAACTGTTGCGTCTATAAAAAGACACATGGGTGAAGATTATAAGAAAAACATTGACGGGAAAGATTATACCCCACAAGAAATATCAGCAATGATTTTAAGAAAACTTGCTGACGATGCAAGCACATATTTAGGCGAAAAAGTTACATCAGCGGTTATCACAGTTCCTGCATATTTTAATGATGCTCAAAGACAGGCAACAAAAGATGCAGGTAAAATTGCAGGGTTAGACGTTCTTCGTATTGTAAACGAACCGACAGCGGCAGCACTTGCTTATGGTTTGGAAAAAGAAACATCAGAAAAAGTTTTAGTATTTGACCTTGGTGGTGGTACATTCGATGTTTCAATTCTTGAAATCGGTGACGGTGTTCACGAAGTATTATCAACATCAGGTGACACACACTTAGGTGGTGATGACTTTGACCAAAAGATTATGGACTGGATTTGTGCAGAGTTTAAGAAACAAGAAGGAATGGACTTATCAGGTGACAAACAGGCAATGCAACGTATTAAAGAGGCTGCTGAAAAGGCAAAATGTGAGTTATCATCTGTTGTTGAAACAAATATTAACTTGCCGTTCATCACTGCTGATGCAAACGGACCAAAACACTTGGACTTAAATCTGACAAGAGCAAAATTTGAAGAACTTTCTTATGATTTATTAGAAAGATGTAAAAAACCGGTTGAACAAGCACTATCTGATGCTGGTTTGAGCAAGAACGAAATCAATGAGGTTGTATTAGTTGGTGGGTCAACACGTATTCCTGCCGTTCAACAGTTAGTAAAAGAATACACAGGCAAAGATCCTAACCAGTCAGTAAACCCTGATGAAGTTGTTGCAGTAGGTGCAGCAGTTCAGGCTGGTGTATTGGCAGGTGAAGTTAAAGATATTGTATTACTTGATGTAACTCCGTTGACATTAGGTATTGAAACAATGGGTGGAGTAATGACAGCGTTAGTTCCAAGAAACACAACTATCCCTGTTTCAAAATCACAAATCTTCTCAACGGCTGAAAATAACCAGACCGCAGTAGATATCAACGTATTACAGGGTGAAAGACCAATGTCAAGAGATAACAAATCATTAGGTATGTTCAGACTTGAAGGTATAGCACCTGCAATGCGTGGTATTCCTCAAATTGAAGTTACATTTGATATTGATGCTAACGGTATTGTAAATGTTTCTGCAAAAGATAAAGCAACTAATAAGGAACAAAAGATTACAATTACTAATTCTTCTAACTTGTCAGAAGAAGATATTGACAAGATGGTTAAGGAAGCAGAAGCAAACGCTGCAGAAGATAAGAAGAAAAAAGAAGGTGCTGAAATCAAGAATAATGCTAATTCATTGATAGCATCTGCTGACAGATTAAAGAATGATTTTGCAGGTAAAATTGCAGAAGACGATGAAAAGAAAATGGATGAACAAAAAGAAGCACTGAAAAAGGCTCTTGACGAAGACAAATCTGCTGACGAATTAAAGAAATTGTCAGAAGAGTTGCAACAAACAATGTTCTCTATTTCTCAAAAGGCTTATGAAGCAGCATCAAAAGACGGCGATTCTGCCCAAACAGAATCTTCAAGTGACAATAACTCATCCGATAACAACAATAATGACGATGATGTTATTGATGCTGAATATGTAAAAGAATAATTTACGGTCAAATAATTATTTAAAGCGGGTGTAAGAATTTGCACCCGCTTTTTTACGTATGGAAATGGGGTAAATCGTTAAGAGTTGTTATCATAAAATAAGCAACCAAAACCGCCAAAGCCCCTACCCTCTACCTCTGGGAGAGGGTTAATTTTTCTTAATGAGTTGCACGCAACGAATTTAGAAAAATGGGTGAGGGTCTATTCTTGTCGTAAAAAAATAGAACATTACAAAAGGTATTTCGTACGGTGCGAGTGGATAGTTTTATTTTAGTATTCTGATACCAAAATTTCATAAATTGTTATAAAACTTGCACTTGTTCAAGCAATAATGTAAAATAAATTCCATAAAGGGTAATTGGCAAGTGTACGTAATAATGAATTATGAGGTTTTTAGCCGAATAGAACTTAGGTTTATAGTGTCGTTCACTATAAACTCTTTCTTGTATGTGTTGAAAAACGAATAAATTTAGACAAAACAAAATACTTGAGTAGTACCTGTGTAGTTTGGTATTAGGAAACAAACTCGATATCATATACAATAAAAAATATAAGGAGAAAAAAGAATGGCAAGGATTAAGGATTCCAGTGTATTAAATGTAGATTTAACAAGCGATGTAACAGAATATAATGCGAATAAAAAGACCGCATTAAACATAACCCCTTACGCAGGTTGGGATTTCACAACAGACGATGCAAAAACTATTAAAATATCAAAAGATGATAAAATCGTAACAATAACTAACGCATCAAAGTTAAAATACATAAAAACTGAATCTGAATCCGAATACTCTGATTTAATTGAAATGGGGCTGATAGATTATATTGGCACTATTACGGTCAAAAAAAATAAATATACGGGTACAATCTATAACGACACAATTACGGGCAGTGATTATAAAGACACTATTCTCGGTAAAAGAGGTAACGACATAATTGACGGAGGAAAAAACGACGACGCTATAACAGGCGGAGAAGGGAGAAACACCATTCTTTTATATACCAAAGATAAATTCGGAAATGACACCGTTACCCTGACAAAAGGGGAACATCTCTATTTAAAACTTGCAGATGCTACTGACATGAGTAAAGTTACATCAGAAATCAAAGGAAAAGACCTTGTTATAACGGTTAATAAAGGACAGCCAAGTTATGAAAGTTCTGTAACTATCAAAAACTATACGAAAAAAGATGTTATCACATCAGAGGGCGAACTAAAAATTATTGGCTCTGACGGTGCAGAATTATACAATTTCAGAGGAGAAGAATTCTTTAATACAACATATATGGATGCCGACCATTATACAAAGTCCTCATTCACAGGCAC
>CAMHDG010000204.1 GCA_946183815.1 uncultured bacterium
TAAAGAGTTCCTAGCATCTTACCATTCCTAGCATCCTAGCATCTTTATTGTTTAGCGGTTTCACCGCTAAACAATAATTTAATCCACTTGTCCTGTCAATTTATTGTAATTATTGAGGAAAATTTTCGCCTGCTTGTCTTTTTTTAATTTTTTATAAACATAAGCCATATTAAAATGGAAATCGGCAACTTGATTATTTAGTTCTATTGCTCTTATAAACGCATTCTTTGCCTTTCTCAATTCTCCGATTTTAAGATAAGCACAGCCTAAATTATAAAAAACATACGCATTATTCGGGTTATATTTTACTGCAAGTTTATACTGCTCTATTGCCATATTAAACTTATCATCAGCGAGATATACATTACCTAAATTATAATATCCTTTATAAAAATTAGGCTCTGTTAAAACGGCTCTGCCGTACATAAATACGGCTTCATCTTTTTTCCCTTTATCCATTAAAATATTCCCCATAAGCAACCATGCCTGTGCGGGTCTTTTATCTTCAGGCATCTTTGCAAACGCTTCAAGAGAGGCATCAAGGTTGTTATCAGTGTATAGGGCTACCGCTTGTTGATAAAGGTCTGTAAGTTCCTGTAATTCTTTGTATTGTCTGTTTTTTTCTTCTTCTTTTAATTTCTTCTTTTCTTCTTTTTCAAGAGCCTTAGCCTCATCTTTCAACACTTTTTCCGCAGGTTCTGTCGTGTGGACTGTTTCCTTTTGGGGAACTTCTTTTATCTTTTTTTCTTCAGATGTGGTAACCTTTTTTGTGTTGTTTTCTTTTACGAATTCGGTCTTTATTTCTTTATCGTTAACTTTTTCCGTTACCTCTTTATTTACCTCTTTATTTACCCCTTTATTTACCCCTTCAAACTTATGTTTACCATGGGGTTTTATTCTATGAATAAACCAGTTTGTCTTTTTGCTTTCTGAAAAAGAAGAGTTTACTTCATCAGCCATATTAGATATTTCCGGTGCAGGCGATGTAATAATCTGTTCTTCTGCATTTGTGACAGGAGTTAAAAATAATATTATCCCTAATACTAACGCTATCTTCTTCATAATATGATTATATGATAACTCGCAAAAATTTTCCACAAAAAACTATTCTCTTAATATTGGCGGACTGACAGTATTATCCTGTGTTGGTGTAACAACCTCATTTTTTATATCGTTGACTTCGTTTTTCGTTTCTTCAACATTCTGTTTAACCTCGTCAACAGCATTATTAACCTTGTTCACACTGTCATTTACATTATTTATATTTTCCTGAACTTTGTTCTCTGTTTTGTCTATATTTTCTTTCACTTTATCAGCACTGTTTTGTACATTATTTTTAACGTTAGTTTTTACTTTATCTTTTTTTTCTTTAACTTTTTTTGCCCCTTTTTTGCTTTTTTCTAAAAGTTCCTGTTTTTGCTTTTCTATTAACTCGTTTCGTTCCTGATTAAATTTCTCATAATCAATATCCGGACTATTTTCAAGTTCAGATGTGTTAGGATTAATCTGATCATCTCCTCCCATAGATGTAGCACCTTTTTTCTTGCTGCGTCTGTACTCTTTAAGTTTAAATTTATATTGACGTCTTAACATTTTTAGTTTTTCTTTGTAAACTTTTTTATGTGCTTTCCTTTTCGCTTTCAGTTCCTTCTTTGCTTTTTTAGCGTACTTCTTTTCTAATTTTTCTTGTCTTTTTGCTTCAAATTCAATCAAGTCACGAGATTCAAAACTATCAAAGACAAGTTTAAACCCGACAGTGCTAACTTGATAATTAGAACCTTTAAGGTCAACAAGTTCGCACTTTTCGCCTGTAATATCAACCGCCCAAGTTCCTAAAAAGGCAGGCAAATCACCTGTGTATGCGTACGCACAGACTAAAATTCGCTCCTGATTAGTTTTATCAAAACCAAGCGGATAAATATCCCATCTTTGTTCTGCCATATCAACTCCTGTGACATTGTGCCAATAGTTGATAATTGCGGCCCTGACCTCAGGGAGTTCCCACGACCTGCCTGAGTGAAAATCGTGAACCCAAAGATTAGTTTTCCATATCCCTTCGTGAACCCAGCCTAATTTTTCTTTTGCAATTATATATCTGTTGTCCTCTGAAAAATCGACAGGGGTAATCGTTCTAAACGCACCTTCTACTGATATATCTTTATCCGTTTCAAACAAAGGTTTATCAATTTTTCTCGCAACATTTGCTTTCATAACCCGTTCCTGTTTGGTCAACTTTGTGTCTAAAGGAATTACAAATACGGAACAAGATGTGCAATTATGGGTTGCATCATAATAAACAGTAGGATAAACAATCATAGTAAAATCGCCTGATACTATACCTTGAGCATTTATCTGTCTGTCAAAATTAACTTTTCTCGGGAGATTAAGTTCAGGAGTTCCGGGAGGATTATTATATCTGACGAGTTTATATGTTGGTTGGGGAACATATTTCATGTTGCTTTTCTTTATAGGCTCGGCATTTGGTATCTGAAGATCCATTCTGGGAACACCTTTAGAAACTTTTTCATAATCTTCCCTTAACATGTATCCTGATTTCGGGAGATTTGTTTTTTCGTATTCTTCTTTTAATTCTTCTTTTTTAGCCTCATACTCGTACTTGAACTGTCTAACCACAGGGTCACGTTGTTTGAATAAGATAGGGGTCATCTCATCACGAACAAGTCGGACTGACACTACGAAACATGCTACAAGTAAAGCCCAAAACATTCTATACTAAACCCTCTGTAAGTGCAGTATTTGTTGCTTTTGCCCTTGTTTCTGCCGATAATTTTTGTAACACGTTATGAACATGAGCCTTGGCTGTAAAAGGAGAAATGCATAATTCTTCTGCTATCTGAACATTTGTAAGTCCATCTACTATCAGGGCAAGTACCTGCATCTCACGTTCGGTTAAACCATAGTTTTGTTTTCCAACTTCATAATTTATTCCGTTAGAAGAAATCTTAGGTGTGTTATCGGGGTGCTGAATGTTTGATAATACAATTTTAGCAATAGCAGGATCAAGCCAAGCAACACCGTAACTAACGGAACGGATTGCGGTACAAATTTGCTCTTTTGACGCATCTTTCATAACGTATCCGTCTGCTCCCGATTGAAAAGCCTCAAATACATCATTATTGTTATCACGAGATGTAAAAATCAGAATTTTACAATTTGGATTAAATGATTTTATTCTTTTTGTAGCCTCTATTCCGTCAATAATCGGCAAACCGATATCCATAATTACTACATCAGGGGTTAGCGATTTTGCAAGTTCAACCCCTTTTATCCCATCTTCTGCCTGACCAACCAGTTCAATGCCCTCAGCCTGTTCAAGCATT
>CAMHDG010000205.1 GCA_946183815.1 uncultured bacterium
CATATCTGCGACATCAAGCAGCTGGCCGGCGTGGCCAGGGATATTCCCGATGCCGTTGACATACTTTTCCCTGATAATAAGAAATCGTAATTTTAAGTAATTCATAAGTGTTTTATTCTTTTTTAGGTGTAAAGAGCGGAATACTTATTTTTTTTACGCCCCTTTTTGACGTGTCGGGGAAGTATGATGTTATAGGATAAGGAGAAAGATTAATGAAAAATGTTCTTGTAATCGGACTTGGCGGTGGTGCTCAAAATATTGTTAATATGATAAATAACAGAATAGACAAGGTGAAAACTCTTGTTATTGATTCTGATGAATGGTCATTAAAAACTACAAGTTCAAAAACAATTTTGTTCCCGAATGTGATACGTTCTGAATCATTAAGTTGCGGTGCTGATGTCGAATTGGGTAAAAAGTTAGCAGAAAAATATTGCCATCTTTTAAAAAAAGATTTGGAAGATATAAATGTTGTATATCTTATTGCTTGTTTGGGCTGGGGATTTGCAACAGGCTCATGCCCGATAATCGCTGATTATATTAAAAATATGGGAATAAAAGTAAAAATATTGTTAACCCTTCCTTTTCAGTTTGAGGGTGAAAAAAGAACTCAATCGGCAATAGATTGTGTCGAAAATATAGAGCAAAACTACAAGGATGTTAAAGTTCTTTCTAATGATAAACTACTTGAGAAATTAGAGAAACAGCGTACTCTTAAAGATGCGCTTACTATTATTAACAAGAAAGTATTTAAAATAATTAAAGACAAAATTCTGGTAGCCGGCATGTTGTTCTTCTCTGTTTTGAATGGGAATTTGTCGCTTGCAAATGAATTAGAAATAAAAAAATTTGCTGATAAATACAAAAATTTAGCGATAGAATCAATGCTTATTAAATTAGACGTAAATGAAAGTGTTACTTTGAGTAATTTAGCGGGAATATTTGAAAAAATAAGTAAATATTTTAATGAAAATTTAAAGATAGTTTTATCTGTAAATAATGATGAAAATTTGCCAAAAACCACGTCATATATAACAATAAAACTTTCTTTCGACAGGAATGCTTTTGACGAAACATAGGGAAATTTATGCCAAATTTTTTATAATTATATACAAGGTTACACACAAATCAGCCTAAAAATTTGTTGTAGTGTAGGCCTGTATTAGTGCTGTAACGTGTTCTCCGCCATCTGATATTGCTGAAAATACGTCTGTGTATTCCCCGCCGTAACTTGTAAACCACTCTGCAACCTTGCTCTGTATCTCTGTTATTGCATTGTTAACGTTTAATGTCTGGTAAATATTGTTATCATCTTTTGCACTGATTGTTTCAATATAGCCGATACCTTTATTTGTTGTTCCGTTTTTGAAACTGTTGAACACAGATATTGTGCCGTTTGGTTCAAGATGTTCTATTAAATTAATATAATCTGATACATATTCAAAAGCACTATCATTTAAAATATACATACTTGTATCAGAGGTAAATTTGCCTGCTGAATCGATATTAAAGAACAGGTTTAAATCAGATTTATTTATGTCAATCTTCATAACATCTTCCGTACTCGGAGTCAGTGTGTCAACCGTTCCTGAAATATCAATACAATCATTGATAAAAAGATAACTTTCTTCTGTGAAATTAGTCACATTATATGTATTATTTCCGCTTTCCGATAAATAATAATCGTGCCCTCCGGTATAGGTTATTGTGTCGTTTCCGCCATACATATACACAATATCATTGTTTGCACTTGTTGTTATTGTGTTAGTATTTGTATTTGTCGAAAGTAAAATATTATTAGTTTTTAAATCTTTTACTTTTATGTTTCCTTTTGAGCCTGTAAGGGATAGTCTGTATTTATCTCCGTTAGCATACTGAACGTATGCGGTTTTGCAGGTATTATTTTTTGAATTATAAAATCCGTTATAGAAAAGTCCGTTATCTTCATCATAAGCGATACTAAATAATTTTGCGTTTTTATTATAGTAAAAATAAATGTCTGATACGTTTGCATCTTTGAAATCAAAAGTAACCGAACCTGAAGAAGAAGAAACAATATCAGTTCCGCAGTCTTTGTCAAAAATGACTGTATCACTGCCTGCGCCACATTCTATTCTGTCCTTACCTTCGCCACCTGTTAAGATGTCGTTACCGCTTCCGCCAACAATGGTGTCGTTACCGTTACCACCTTCAATGTAGTCGTTTCCTCCATCGCCAAAGAGCCTGTCATCATTATCTCCGCCATTGATATAATCATTATCTTTTCCGCCATAGATTACATCACGACCATCGTGTCCGTATAAATAGTCAGTTCCGTTCCCACCATAGATGGTGTCATTATCATTCCCGCCATGGATTATATCGTTTCCGCCTTCACCATAGAGCGTATTTCTGCCCTGCATGTTTGGGTGTAAATCTGTGTCATTGTTCCCCAAAATTGTATCATTACCTGACCCGCCGTAGATTTTGTCATTTCCGGAATTGCCATAAAGTGTATCGTTCCCGCCTAACCCTTTTATAATATTATCTCCGCTGTTTCCGTAAATTATGTTATCGGTATTTGTTCCCGTTGCGTTTATGTTTTGTGTTCCTGACTGGATATTATCATAAACAACAACCCCAAAAACACCACTTATCCATTTGTAATCTGTATCTCCAACATCGGCAAGGGTTACTGTTTTAAAATCTTCATAACTGATGTATCTTGTCATCCAGCCCCCTGTGTCGTGTATATAGAACCCGACAGGGATTGTAGTGTCAGTAGGATTATTTGTATCATAAACAACTCCGACAACTGATACAGCGTGGTCAATAGTTTCTACTACCGATTCTTTATCTTTGCCGTACCAAAGATAACCTGAACACACTCCGACTATTGCTGTACCGCCATTTTTTACCGCTTTTGCTATTGTATTAATATCTGTTGATTCAACATCTTCTGATGGGAAATAGACTTCAGAGTTTATTCCGTATTCTTTTAAAATTTCTTTGTAAACCTGCGGATACGTGCCTCCGTCTGCGTAATCAAAAACTCCGATTTTCCCGTCATCTTCTGCATACCCTTTAGACCACCATTCTTTTGTAAAAGATTTTTCAACAGAATTTTGGTTAGTAATAGTTTTTTGTCCTGCTATAACAAGAGTGTTTAGTACGGCATCAAGTCCACAGTTGTTGTATTGCTGGTGATTATCAAGCACTAATTTATAAGGTGAGCCATAAATGTAATATGAGGTATCTTTATTAATATTTGAAGAATCTATTTTTGTGTTGATATTATGATCTGTCATAGTATGATTACTGTTTGCATCTTTTATAATATCAGAACCGCTTTTACGAAT
>CAMHDG010000206.1 GCA_946183815.1 uncultured bacterium
ACCCGCCTGCATGGTACTTTTGCAAACAAAAAGACATCTTTTGTGATAACTACAAGATATGTTCCGCAAAAAGAGTTTACGTTCATGCAGAACTTATTTTCTGATGTTTTTATACGACACAGATTTAATAAATCAGCAGTGCTAACAATAGGTAACACAAGGACACATACAGGAGAAGAAGGAAGTTGGAGTGAACTTTTAATTCCTTTTTATTCTCGTTCACAGATAAGCAGGCAGTTTGGGAATATACGTAAATTAGGTGTTCGTTTGTCGGGTGAAACAAAATATGTTGATTATGACATTGCAGGAAACTCATCAGGGACATATTTTACATCATTTTTTCCGGGGGCTGAATTTTGTGGCTGGATTAATTTTAAACCGCTAGCAAATACTGACGGTAAATATGGGTCATTAAAGATAGGTGGCGGGCTAACAGCAGGCAGACGTCACTTTAACTATAACAACATAGGGGCTTATGTTTCATATAAATATAAAAGATTTAAAGTAGATTTTGAATGCGCTAACGGTGACGGCTATAACGGAAGGATGGGAGCAGCAAAGGTTCATGCCAGAGGCTATTATACAACCTTGTACTATGATTTAACGAAAAAATTACAACTCGTTGCAAGGTTTGACGATTTTATTCCAAATTGCCATGACTCGTCACATCATACAAGAGAGTATTCAACAGGGCTCAACTTTTTTATAAAAGGTCAGGCACTAAAGTTAATGCTAAATTATATCTTTAGAGAGGACAGTATCGCAGGGAACTCTCATAAAATAATGATAGGTACTCAAATAGTTTTATAAAAAAAAGAACCCTCGAATTTCTTCGAGGGTTCTTTGATATTTTCATCATATTTATATTGCTGCGTAATATTGATTGATGAGTGCTTGTTGTTGAGTTACAGGGAGAGCGTCATAGTATTGTTGCTCTGTTTTTGATAACTGGCTGTAAAAATCAGGTTTTACATTTGTTCTTCCTGCGATACCGTAAGTTCCTGCTATGATTGCTTGTTTTTCTGCTGATAACCCTTTTATTGCATCAACTCCTGCTTTGCCTTTTTCTTGTGCGATACCGAATATTCTTTTACCCATATCACCAAAGGTCATCGGTGTTCCGTCTTCTTTTGTGAAGAATCCGCTAATTGCATCTTTACCTTGTTGTTGCAGTGCTTCTCTGTATGCAGTTCTTTCTTCTGGTGTCATGTTTTTCCATTCAGCACGTGCTTCAGAGAATGCTTTTTTCGTATCAGTATAATACTGTTTTGCACTATCCCATTTTTTGCCTACTGATTCTGCTATTGATTGAGGAGATGCATCACGAACCGCTTTATAGCCATTAACTACGGCATTTTTTGAATCTTTGAATACTGCTTTTACGCCATCTCGTACTCCGGCATTTTCAACACCTGTTGACTTAGCGTATTGTTTAGCACCATATAGTGACAAGCCGACTGCTGTTGTACTGCTACCCATTGACTGCCATGCTGCTTCTGCTTCGGCATCTGTTGTTGCCGTCATTATATTTACGCCTGCTCTTGCCATACCGACTGCCCCGAAGGTCAGACCTGCTGCAAGTGCTATTGGTGCTGCTCCAGGAATCAGAGCGATTGCTGCACCTATTGCTACTGTTTTGAGGGTCTTACTCAGGCTAAAGTTTCCCTGATCATCCGTAAACGGACTTGTTACAAATTTAAGTGCACCCTTTAAAAAGTTCCCTGTTGCCTTCCAAAAACCTATGTTGCCATCATCTTTGCCGTCAGCAACATTATCTTTTGGAGGTTTCACTGTTGTTTGAGGAGTTTGCGGGTTAAATACAGGCGGTTGATAAATTCCTGTATTGTAACCATTAGTAATACCGTTGTTATAACCGTAGTTATAGTTGTATAACCCTGTGTTAATACCTGTGACCATAATAATCCTTTCCTAATTTTAGTGTGTAATATTAAATTTTCGATCGAAATGTGTATATGTGTTAATTGACAACTCTAAATAAACTATACATGTGTGATTGTATAGCCACCCAGATGTGTTGCCCAGTCTGTTGGTAATTTGAGATATTGTACCTATCCATACGAATCAATCTCTAACGAGTCGTATTCGTACAGCCCTAAATATCCCGCTAAATGTGAAATGTGTGTGAATGTGTACCGGTGTTTTATTACCGATTTTTAATAGAATGTTATATGAAATTATAATAATGTAAATAATATATAAAATGTATAATTATTTTTTTTGTAGTGCAATAGATTTTGTACTGATATTCTACCAGTATATCTGACCATATCTTGTATGATCTTATTTTGTTTGTTCTACTGCTTAATTCCCGTTTTATTTAGTTGTCTTTCAGTTACCTAATCACCAAAGAGCAATTTGAACTGAAGTAGTCGAGATTCCCTTTTTAGATATATAAACTTACATCTTAATTTCCCGTACCATAATAAAGTTTTTTTTCTTTTTAAAATTGACAAATCTTTTCTATAAAATTTTAAAATCTTGATATAACTGGGTTTTAGTGCTTTACAAAACTTAATATTTGTTTTTCTGTTATAAAATTTCTGCTAAAACCTTATCTGTCTTAAACTTTTTATCCGAATGGTTTGAGATATATTCTTTTAAAAGGTTAAAGCAGACTATGCAGACTTTATCTGTTGCTTTTTCGTCATATTCGCTAATTTCATTAAAATCAAACTGAAGCATGGCTGATAAAAAATCTCTGATTCTGTGGTGCATTTTTAGTGGAACGTAATATTTTTTGTTACATTCAGAACAGAACACTCCGCATCTTTCTTTAGAAAAATATATATCTTCGTTTTCCAACTTTTTACCACAGTGCAGGCACTTATCTAACTCGGGGCTTATTCCGGCAATCAACATCATTTTTAATTGAAATTTTATTACGGCAATAAGGACATCTTTTCTCTCTTTTGCGTTTGATATTTTGTTTAGAGCAGAATACAGAAGATTATAAGTTTCTTCAGATGAAGGGTCGTTTTCAAGTCCAAAAATTGATACAACTTCTGAAATATAAGAAGAACACATTAGTTTTAAAATATTATCTCTTATATTTTTAAATGGGTTTATTGTTTGTGCCTGACAAACTGTATCTAAATTTCTTCCTCTTGAAAATTGCAAAGTATTAGCAATAAGTGAGTCCATTCTTGCACCCAGTTTGCTCTTTGGCTTTTTTACTCCCTTTGCAACAGAGCGAATAATTCCCCTGTCTTTTGAATACATAATAACTATTTTATCTGAATCGCTCAAATCATAAGAACGTAAATTGATTGCGTCAGTCGTATAATTTTTATCCACTATCTGAAATTCTCCCAAGAA
>CAMHDG010000207.1 GCA_946183815.1 uncultured bacterium
TTTCCCATTTTTAGCCTTTATTCTGACTTTTTTATCAAGTAGAACATCATTTATAAATTTTTCTGTCAGATATGCAAAAGCATAAGCAGTAGTATTATCAAGATGTAGTTTTTCAGATAAAGTTATATCCCCTTTTGAAAAATAGGAATAGGCATAATCAAGGTTAACTGTTTCTTTTACGTCAGGCAAACCGTTTTTGTTTTTATCAACAACAATTTCAAACGGGTTATTTACCTGTAAAACATCATAATCTTCATTTTTATTGCATTGCAAAAGTGCAAAAAGAATAAATACACAACTAACAAGTATTAAGGATATGTATTTATTCTTTTGCATAACTGTACACCTTATAATTAAGCATTAAACTCAATAAATAGTTCTTTAATAATTTCGTAACCTTTTAAAAGAGTTGTATAATCAACCTTTTCATTAGCAGAGTGCATATTATATACATCAGCAAGCCCCAACAAAAATGGCATAAATGTTTCGCCTTTAGAATTTTTATTGTGAGCATAGATATGTGTTTCTGCACCTGCGTGGAAAGATGAAACTTCGTTTTGTATCCCAAGTTTGTTGCAAACTTTTGTATGTAATTCAGGGATAGAATCATCCTCAGCCTTTTCAAACGGTGGTAAATGAACCTCAAAGGTTACCTCTGCCTTTGCAAGCCCTTCATATTTATTATTGAACTTGGCAACACAAAATCTCATAATATCTTTTAGTTCTTCTTCTTTTTCAACGCTTGCACTTCTTATTGAGTATGACGCACGTGCATCTGTATTTATTATATTTGTTGAAGATTTTTCAATAATTGTTTTAATATAATCAGGTGAATTAACGCCCTCATCAATTAAAGATTTTACTGCATTTTGTATTCCGCCTGCAACGATTGCACCAAGATTACAAGAGGTAATGACGCCGGTTTCGTCTTGATAATACACCCCTTGCGGAAAGTCGTTTAATAGTTCCGCTATCAATTTTGCAGCATTTAGTCTATCCGTATCACCTATATCAATTCCTGAATGACCGCCAATTAGGCCTTTAACATATATTTTTGCATTTGTATAACTTGCACCTGATATCTGAACCTGTGCAAGTTTATCTGCATCACAAACAAGGATATATTTTGATTTGATTTTAGAAAAATTAACGTGTTCTATCCCGCTCATATTAGTTTCTTCATCTCGTGTAAATGTTATTTCCATTCCACCGTGTTTAAGGTCAGAATTAACAAGATACTTTGCAAGATAAAGTGCACAGGCAACCCCAACTTTATCATCAGCCCCAAGTGTTCTGCCGTCTGCTTTTATAAAGTTTCCGTCAAGTAATGATTTAACAGGTGATGCATCTCCCACAACATCCATGTGAGAAGAAAACATTATTGGCTCTTTTGTACTGTCTGTTGCAGGAACATAGATATAGACATTTTTGTAATCATCAAGTTCACAGTTTATACTATTATTTTTACAAAAATTTTGTATCCATTCTATTACTTTTTCCTCATGTAAGGATGGTGACGGAATTTCTGCCAGTGAGCAAAAAATATCCAGTAACTCATTGCTTTTTCTTAATTCTTCAATACTCATAATAACTCCTATTTATTTTTAGTAGATTTGTTTGTCTTTTTAACTTTTTTCTTTTTCTTTTTCTTCTTTGTATTTTGTGGCGGCGGGTTAGAAATACTTTCTTTCAATGTACTTATATAACAATCCTGAAAATGAGCATAATCAAAGATACTAAACCCGTCAATTTTAAGTTTTCTTGCCTCGTGAACCTGTCTTACCAAATCTGATTCAGAACCGTTCATAAAGGCTATAAATAGTCCTGCATAGAGTTTGGTTTTTGTGTTTTTATATCTTATAACACCTCTCATCATATCTGCAGCGGTTACAGGATCGCAGGTCAAAAACAGAGGTGTAAACCCATCTATTAAATCATTATCAGTCCAAACTGCCCAATCCTGATGCTTATTTTCAAGAGCAGAATATCTGTTAGGAAATATGACTGCTGTAAGTGTTACTTTATTGGAACGACAAATTTTAGACAATCTTCTAACAAATTCCGTAATTTTTCCTCTTCTGTAATCATTCCATGCTTTCCACAACTGGTCTTGCGGGGTTAGGGCAAGTGGATCCACATTATAAAATGATTTAAATTCTTCTCTTGCATATTGTGTGTAACCCCAAGCGTTTATTTCGCTACCTGCAACTTTCGGAATGGCAGCCTGCGGGAATCTAATATAATCCATATTTATCCCATCAACTTGATAATTGTATATAATCTCACACGCAAGTTGGAGTAAAAATGTTTGTACTTCAGGATTAGCGGGATCGAGAAAATATCCGTTATGCTCTGCACTACATTGAACAGGTTTTTCCGAATCATATCCTTTTTTAGTCAAATTAGCCCACGTAGGATTCACTGCTAATATACTTTTTTTGTTGGATTCAGGCTTTTTGTTGCCGACATAAAAAGTTTCAAACCAAACATTAACCTTAATATTTCTTTTGTGAGCCTCGTCAACGAATGTTTTTAATACATCTAAATCGGTAAACAGTGGGTTTTGCTCGATAAATCCATATTTTACCATTGTTTTAGAAGGAAATATTGTCATCCCATGGTAATAAGTTTCAAGAAAAATATTGTTTATGCCTGCTTCAGCAAGTCTGCTTATAACATAGACTACGTCCTCTTTTGTTTTGCAGGCAGGTCTAATCCAAACTCCTCTTAATTCATCGTTTTTGAATGGAACAGCCATTGAGAGTGCTTTATTAGCATATTCTATTGCAAGTTGGGAATACTCTTTTACTTGTGTCGGATGATGTTCTGCTTTTTTGATACAATTTTCAGAAGATTTAATACAATCCTCTATCTTTTTTTTATCATAGTCTTTATCATGTTCAACGTAATATTCCATTACGTCTTGGACTTCTTTTAAACATTCTTTTGCCCCATATATATAACTTTCGGATGTTGTATATGCTGTAATTGTGTTATTATCCTTGTTTATATAAATTTTAGTCCCGACTATAATATTTTTATTTATCCAATTTTTAGCGCTACCGTGACCGCTAATTACTACTCCTCCGTCAGGGATAAGGGAATCTGCTCCGCTTAATGCGACAACTGTATTTCCCTTTACAATCGCCTCAGAGCCAAATTCATTTGTTCCTGTTCTTTTCCCGTAGGCAGGAGTGTAAATGACCAGTTGATTAGCCCCCCTGTATCCTGGGTAGTACGAAGTTTTTTTAGTGTTTTCACTATTAGGGTCTATCGAACTGATACCCCTGCTATTTTTAGAATACACCACAACATCTTTATCCGGCAGATAGTCAC
>CAMHDG010000208.1 GCA_946183815.1 uncultured bacterium
TATGACTTAATGTATCAATCTGTAATATTACAGTTACCAAATAAAAAGGTTTGTGGTATAAATTGTAATGGGGATAAATTCGTAAAAGAAAATAACGGATTTATTCAGGACGAAAGAATGGCGATTTTTAAGTCTATAAAGATAGAAAAGAAATAGTTGTTCGAAAGACGAAATATAAATAGTTAAAACAGATAAAAAGAAAGGTATAGAAAGATGGCAGTACCAAAGAAACGAACAGGGCATAGTGCTCAAGGAAAAAGAAGAGCAAACTGGAAGGCTACAAAGCCTGAAACTACTGTATGTTCTAATTGCGGGCAACCTGTATTAGCACACACAGTATGTACAGCATGCGGTTATTATAAGGGACAACCTGTAAGTCTTAAAGATAAGGCTGAAGCAGAAAAAGAAGTCAAAAAACCTGCAAAGAAATCTACAAAGAAAGCAGAAGTTGCTGAAGAAACAAAAGCAGCAGACGCAGTTGTAGAAGCAGAAGTTGTTGAAGATGCTCCTAAAAAGACTACAAAAAAAAGAGCAACTAAAAAAGCAACTGAAAAAAAGGCAGAAACAACAGAAGAAAAAACTGAAGAATCTGCTGAATAATAATTTGTGATTATATTGTCATTTCGGGTTTTGTATCGACTTTTTTTGAGTATAAAAAGGTTTAAAACTTGGGATGACAATATTTTCAAAGTAATTGATGTCCAAAGAGGATAGGGGAAAGCATGACAAGAATAGCAATAGATGCAATGGGCGGAGATCATGCTCCTGCGGAGATTGTAGCAGGGGCTTTATGGGCGGCTCAAGAATATGGTGTAGGACTTGATTTGGTCGGAAAAGAAGATGAAATTAAAGCCGAAATCGAGAAAATCAGAAAAGACGGCGGCATATATTCCGATTGCGGAAGCAGAGGTCGTCAACGTAAGATAAAAATTGATTTAGATAAAATCGATTATATAATTACTCACGCATCTGAAGTTATAGAAATGGGTGAGGCTGTTGGTCAGGCTATTCGTAAGAAAAAAGACTCATCAATCGTCAAAGCCGTTAAGTCTGTTGCAGAGGGAGTATCTGATGGTATTGTCGCAGCAGGTTCAACCGGTGCTGCTATGGCGGCAAGTTTGTTTGGATTAGGCAGGCTTAAAGGTATTACAAGACCTGCTATCGCTGTTACTCTTCCTACTGTTGAAAAACCTATCATTCTTATTGATGGTGGTGCGAATAGTGATGCTACTCCGCAAATGCTTAAGCAATTTGCTATTATGGGTGCAACTTATTCTAAAAATGTTTTGGAAATCGAAAACCCACGTGTTGGGGTTATGAATATCGGTGAAGAGGTAGAAAAAGGTAATCCGCTCGCTAAAGAGGCTCACAAATTGTTAGAAGAAGATTCCGAAAATATTAATTTTGTCGGTAATATTGAGGGTAAAGAAATTTTCTTATCAAAATGTGATGTTGTAGTGTGTGACGGGTTCGTTGGGAATGTGGCACTGAAAGTTACTGAAGGTGCATCTTCTATGTTGTTCTATTTATTGAAACAAGAACTTAAATCAGATATTTTAGGTATGTTAATTGGTTTCTTGGCAAAACCTTTTATGAAGAGAGTTTATAAAAGAATTAATTACGAAGAGTTTGGCGGTTGCCTGTTGTTAGGGGTCAGAGGTATTTCTGTTATTGCTCATGGTCGTAGTCGTGCGTATGCCATTAAAAATGCGGTCAGAGTTGCTAACGAGGCTGTTCAAAGAGGAGTTAACAGTAAAATCTCTGAATTTATTGAAGGCTAGGGGGCTTTAAGACAATAAGGCACGAAGGCAATAGGGCAATAAGCAGATAGGTTGGGTGTAACCCAATAAATATAATAAGTAGAGTAGAATTAGAATGTAGGTTGGACACACTTGCCCAACAGATTAAAATAAGAGGTATGGTTCATGAATAATTTTACACCGGTAAAAATAGCAGGATTTGGTTACAGTGTACCGGAAACGGTCATCACTAATGATGATTTAACAAAGTTATATGAAACCTCTGATGAGTGGATTTACACACGAACAGGTATAAAAGAACGTCGTGTTGTATCAGGAAATGAAACTGCCATTGATTTAGGGCTTGATGCGGCAAAGAAAGCGATTGAAAAAGCAGGTATTGATGTTAACGATATAGATTGTATTATCGGTGCTGCTTCTGCTCCGCCACAGTTATACCCTACTTTATCCGCAACAATCGGCGCAAAATTAGGGATAAAAGATACTATCCCTGCATTTGATATGACCGCAGCATGTACAGGTTTAATCTATGCTATGCAGGTTGCAAGAGGGTTTATTCAGTCTGACATTTATAAAACTGTTTTGATTATTGCTGCCGATAACAACTCGAAAATCACTGACTGGACTGACAGAGGTACATCAATTCTTTTTGGTGACGGTGCGGGTGCTATGGTTATGTGTGCATCAGATGACGGGGTGGATGATATTTTATCAATAAAAATCAGTGCAAATGGTGCTATTGGTAATTTAATCAGAACTGGTGTTCCGTCACAATGTTGTCCGTTGGTTCAACCTGCTGATGAGGTTGCAAGCGGTAAGATTATTATGGACGGTAAAGAGGTCTATAAATTCGCTGTTACAACCGTTCCTAAATATGTGGAAGAATGTATTGAACTTTCCGGCTTGTCTGCTGAAGAAATTGATTATCTTATTCCTCACCAAGCCAACCAAAGAATTATTGAATCAATCCAAAAAAGACTTAAATACAGCGATGATAAAGTAGTATCTAATATAAAATACTACGGCAACACATCTGCTGCATCTATCCCTATTGCATTATGTGAAGGTGTTGAAAAAGGAAAAATAAAACTCGGTTCAACTGCTGTTCTCTGCGGTTTCGGTGCAGGCATGACCTGGGGCGGTGCCGTTATCCGCTTGCGTGAAGGTATTTGCTGATAAAAGTTGGGTTTCACCCAACCTACGTTCTGTAATATTGTATATAATTACCAAGAATAATATCTTTCGTATTGTATAAAATGAAAGATGCATGTTTTGTTGATTTTTACTTAATATTAAGTGATAGATATAGTTTGGGTTAGATAATCATTTTGCTTCCACAGCCGGCATGAGGGTTGCTTGTTACCATATCTTTTATCGGTGACTTTTCAAGCGCATCTTGTTTTGTGAAAGTTTTATTCATAAAATAACCCTCTGTATATCCGATTTCTTTTGGGGTATGTGTTGAAAATCTTATTCTTGGAAACAAATATTTTATATCTGAAATTTTCATGTTTTTCTCCTTTGTCTTTTAAAAACATGTGAAAATATTTTTTGTTAGT
>CAMHDG010000209.1 GCA_946183815.1 uncultured bacterium
ACGGTTTGTTTTGTTGTTTTATCAGACAGGATAACTTTTATTCCTAAAGCATTAAAAAAACCGAACCAGAAAGGATAATGTTCATAATAAGACATTCCTCTCGGTATCCCTATATATTTTTCGTCTGTGATTGAATTTGCCATTTCATACACTCCTGTATATTTATTGTATCGTTAACAAAGTTTTTTGCAAAGCCGTTATTCCATTGTTAACTTATATATATCATTTTTGTTTGTGTCATAAAGCGTTGATAGTATTGTTGCAATTTCTTTTGATTTGAATCCTTTTGATTTAAGTTGTTTAATTTTTGTCGTGAGGTCAATATTTGACTCTGTTGATGCATAAATCATGCAAACAATTTCCCCTTTTATCCTCTGTTCAAAATGAGTGATTACATTTTCAATATTGTCAATGACAATTTCTTCAAATAGTTTTGTGAGTTCTCTTCCGAGAGCAATCTGAATATTTCCTCTCGTTTCTTTAATCAGATTAAGCGTATCTATGATACGGTTAGGGGATTCATAAAAAACAAGGTTTGATTTTGAGTATTCCGTAATAAGTTCTTGTGCTTTTTGTTTTGTTTTTGGAAAGAATCCAACGAAAGTGAATAGTTCATTTTCTCTGGGTACTTGGGATAAAAATGTGGGAATAGCACATGCCCCAGATAGTGCGGTTATTTTAATATTGTTATTTATAAGTTCTTTTATGAGAATACTTCCGGGGTCACAAATCATGGGTGTCCCTGCATCAGATACGAGTGCAATTTTTTTCCCTTGTTTTAGTAATGTAATAAATTCTTCAACTTTGCTTTTTTCGTTGAATTTATGGTATGCAACTGTTTTTGTATGTATATTGTAATGGTTTAAAAGATTTTGTGATGTTCTTGTATCTTCGCAGGCTATTATATCTACTTTTTTTAATATGTCTATGGCACGCAAGGTTATATCGTCAAGATTGCCTATTGGTGTCGGCACTACATAAAATTGAAATTCTCTTTCCATAATTATCCTTAAAAATCAAATGATTAGACTTTGTTGGTCTAATCATTTGTATTTATATTTATTACTTGTTGTTTTCCGTATTTGTTAACCAGTCGTATGTTACACCCCAACTGTTTAGTCCGCCATTCATTTTGTATTTTTCCAAATCTTTTTGTCGTTCTCTGATAAGTTTTTCTTGTTCTTTATTAAATTTATTTAGTTTCCTTTTTGATTTTGTAAGTTTTTTCATTTGAGGTTCTGCTGATGCCAAAAATGTTCTGTATTCTTGGCAAGCATAGCCTGCTTTTACTTTTGAAGGGTATGCATAGGTCAGATATTTGAAGGTTACCATTGCTCTGTCAAAATTATTAGGTCTTGATTTAAGAATATCAAGTGTTGAGCCCGGTTGTTTTGTTACCCATACAATAAGAGCGAGCGGGTTGTATCCTGCTGTAATCATAAGGTTAACCCCTGTAACATCAGCCTCTTCATTTTCTTTTTGAGTGATTTTTGATGAGATAATATCATCCGCAAGAGTAGGTTCTGATGGGGTTGTTGAGTTGTTGTTTAAAAGCAGGTTTCTGACTTTTGCTTTATCTGTGTGACAGCAAATGATGTGTCCTAACTCGTTTGATATTACGGCAGCGACTTCGTTATCGTTGCCTGCGTATTGTAAATCAGTTGTGCTTATGTTTATAATTTTAGTTTTTACTGATTCTGAATTGTCAGCAGCACCTTCTACAACTTTAAAGGTTATGTTTGTAGTTATTTTGTTTTTTGTTAAAATCTGTTTTCCGACAGGTGCAACTCTGTCTTTAGCAACCCATGTTGCTGCGTTAGCCTGAACGGTAACCGCTAATAAAACGAAAAGTGAAACTAAAATCTTTTTCATATTTAACTCCTTTTTTAATTCACAAATATATAAGCATGTTATATCAAACGAACTTTTATGTAAAACGATATTATGGAATTGTTAACATAAAAAAACACCCGTTTGTTGACGAGTGTTTTTTTTGATATGTTCCAAGTATTATTTGTTATATTTTTTTAAGGTCAGCATCGAGCATGCCCTGTTTTTTAGCAAAATGTTCGCTAACTTTAACAAAAGCGCCTATTGCAAGAAGAGTTGCGCCTGCGATTAGTTTTTGACGACCTGATGTTTTAGCGATTTTTTTAGCGGCAGTGTTTACAACATCACCTGCTTTATTTAATATTTTTGTAAAATTAGGATTTGTTGTATCTTTGATTAGTTTTGTGCTGATAAAGTTACTTGTTTTCTTTGCAAAATCGACAACCCCGTTGTTTATTGCTTTGTTCCAGCCAAAACTTTTGCCCATAGCATATTTGTTAATTGCACTAACTCCGGCACTATATCCGAGAAGGATACTTGCTTGTGCTCCAAATCTTGATTTTGAGTTTGATAATTTTTTTGCTTGTATTTCGTTGATTGAATCCTGACGTGATTTTCCAAATGAAACTGATGAATTTACTGCCGATAACATAATTTACCTCTACAATTTTCTACACTTGATTATATAATGCTTGAATTTGAATTAATTTGCTAGATTGGGCTATTTTTGTTTACTAATTTTAACAAAAAATAAATTTTGTATTTATTAATTCTTGATTTTTAAGATTTAGCGTTACATAATAATCTTGTAACATTCCAATTTTATATCGCGGGATGGAGCAGTCTGGTAGCTCGTCGGGCTCATAACCCGAAGGTCGTAGGTTCAAATCCTGCTCCCGCAACCATTTTATTTAGAAAGAGATTTTGTGTAAGCAAAATCTCTTTCTTATTTTAAAAATTTTCTACTTTTTACGATACTTTCAGTTTAGTGTTATTCTTCATAATTATAGTTTTTTCTTTGAAATATTGTTCAAATTTATTTGCATATAAGGTGTGTATTGGTATGATTTTTTTAGGGTTAATTTTTGTTATTAAATCTATAAGGTCATTTTCCTTTATATGTCCTGATGTGTGAATTTTTTGCAGTTTGTCTTTGTATTTGTTCCATCTGCAATTTTCTTTATCTAAATACCCCTCCCAGTATGAATAAATGATATTTATGTCGTTAATATCTATTCTTTTGAGTATTGACTTTGACACTCGAGCATTGTCTTTTATAACGTAGTTTTCGGGGTTTTTCATAATCTCTTTAAATGTTATTTTGTTTTTGTGATATTTTTTGTAACTTTCATCTTTAAATATTTTTTTAGTCTGCGTGTTTGGGGCACAGTAAACCTTTAAATGTTCGCTTTTATAATTCGGAATTTCTTTATCAGCATACACTTCCAGCATATATGCAGTATAAGGGTCTATAACCAA
>CAMHDG010000210.1 GCA_946183815.1 uncultured bacterium
CGTTCAACAAAGATTAGAACTATTGCAAATACTCTCATTACAATTCCTAACAATATTACCGCAGATACAATAGTCCATAATCGTAGTGAGTCAGAGTTCTTTAGACTTATTGAAACTTTTGATATTGAGTATGATACATCTGATGAGAAGATTGAAGAAGGGTTGTCTATTCTTCGTGATATTGCACAGGCTGATGATGAGATTCAGAAGAATTATATTGCAAGAGTTTCTACTTTGGGCGAAAATGCCATAAAACTCCAACTAATTGCAAATACTACTACAAATGACTGGATGAAATTTTTGGCAATAAAAGATCGTTTATATAAAACGGTTCTTAAGCGTTTCAGAGAACGTGGTTTGAGTTTTGCCTTCCCATCAAGGACTGTTTATGTGAGAAGAGATGAAAATTAAAATAATAGCACTTGGAAAAATTAAAGAGAAATTTTTGAAAGAGGGGATAAGTGAGTTTTCAAAAAGGCTAACTCCTTATGCAAATTTTGAAATTGTTGAGTTGCAACCGATAGAGATAAAAGATGAAAATCTTGTATCCAGAGTGTTGGAACAAGAGGGCGAAAAAATATTATCTTTAATTAAACCGTCAGATTTTGTTGTAACTTTAGAAATTACTGGTAAACAATTATCATCAGAAGAATTTGCAAGAAAAATATCAAATATATCTAATGAAGGAATATCAGAAATGGTCTTTATTATCGGTTATCTGACAGAGCAAACTTCAAATTAAGCCTTTCTAAAATGACGTTTTTACACCAGTTTACACGACTAATTTTAACAGAACAGATTTATCGTGCCTTTAAAATATTGAATAACGAAACGTATCATAAGTAAATTATTGTTTATCGGCTTTGCCGCTAAACAATAATTTACTTGACATATTTTTATAGTTTGTTACAATACTTAATATTTAAGGAATAAAAAAGGCAATTTTTTTAAGAGGATATACTTTATATATACATAGAGGAACAAATGACAAAAGAGAGCGAAAACATGAAACTTATTGTAAATGAAAATTATGATGTTAAAACATCAAGGGAAAATTCAGTACCTATTGAGGATAAAGCATATCAGTCAAATCCTGTAAAGAGTGATTTGTTATCAAAATTGCACGCATTCAGACATTCGCAAAAGAAATTTACGATTCAGGATATGATTCGTGATAATTTGAAATAGGGGCAAAATTGTATTCTACAAAGCAAAGGATATATAATTATTTTGATAAAACGCAGAAAAGTATGATATGTACTTTTCTGCGTTCTTTTGTTAAACAGCACCTTGATTTGACTGTTGATGAGGTGTATGACGACTTTTCAGAGGAGCAGGAGTATTATTTAAAAGTTAGTGCTTCGAGATTTCCTTTTTTGGAAAATTACCTCGCTGATGATACTTTTATTGCAGAAACAAAAGATTTTATTTCTGCGTGCAAGAGATATTATGATTATAAAAAGTCACAAGCCCCTTTGATTGAGAAACAAAAAGAGTATGATAAAAAGAAACGTAAATTTTTGCAGGAGGTGAAAATGTCTAAAGAGCCGCCTACAAAAAAACAACTTTATTATTATGAGCGTTTATGCAAAAAATATAATATAGAGAAAAAAAATGTTGAGGAGTTGTCAAAACTCGATATGAGAAATGAGATAGAGAGAATTATTGATGAACATTCAGGAAATAGTATCCATATTGGTGTCAGCGGGGATTGAACCTAACGAGGCAAAAAAAGAGGTTAAAATGCTGATAGAGCACTATTGTAACTATAGTGCAAAAGATATTATTATGGGCAAACCCATTGATTATGAGAAACTAAAGATTGTAAAGCAAAAAGCAGAATTAAGGGCTAAAACACGTGAGCCGATTCAATATTTTATGGGGAATTATTACAAAGTTAATCCTGATGTTCTTATTCCACGTGACGAACCAGAAATTGTCGTGCATCATGCGATAAATATTATAAAATCAAAAGGGTTGAAAAAAGTTTTAGATATTGGAACAGGCAGTGGTTGTATAGCCTGTGCTTTGTCAGAAGCAGGCTGTGAGGTTAGTGCGTGTGATGTTTCAGAAAAGGCTCTTTCTGTTGCAAAAGAAAATTCTAAAAACTTGTATCAAAAAATAGACTTTGTTCATTCTGATTTGTTTTCAAATATAGAGGGTAAATTCGATTTGATTATATCTAATCCTCCTTATATTCCTGTCGGAACAGAGTTGCAAAAAGAGGTTCAGTTTGAGCCTAATATTGCTCTTTTTACGACAGAATCAACGGGATGTGAGTTTTATAAAAAGATAATTGAGCAGGGTAGAGATTATCTTAATAAAGGGGGATATGTTGTATTTGAACTTGGTATCGGAGAGTCGGAACAGGTAAAAACCTTTTTTGAAGAATGCAGATATACAAATATCGTTGTTGAAAAAGACCTTGCCGGTATAGACAGGGTTATAAGCGGACAGAATTGTTCTTAATCATAGTTAGTAAATGTTTTCACAAATATTTGTTTGTGGGATAAATTCTTTTGTTTCTTTCGTTTCGGACTTTTTTTGAATAATTCTTTTTTTACGGTACAGCATATCAACAAAAGCCTCTAAACGAGTAACAAAACCTGCTTCTCCTGTATGTTCGTCAATAGTAAGACAAAGTATTGGTTTGTTGTAGTCTTTTGCTTTTCTGACAATTTTTTCTATCATAAGTGAGTCAGGTCCGCAACCAAAAGAGTTTACCGTAATAAGCCCGTCAATATTGTTATCTTTTAAATAGTGTCCTGCTGTACCTGTCATATCAAGTTCGTTTGCCCAGTACATTTTTTGGTTAAGAGTATTTAGACCTTCAATTTTTTGTTCATCAGTCAGTTGACATGAAGAAAATACTTTTACTCCCATCTTTTTGAGTTTATCAAATATTTTCATTGATGCCTGATCGTCAAATACATCGTAACCATGGGCAACAAGTGCGACATTTATTGCGTACTCTTTATCATCCTCTTTTAGTATAATTTTCCCGTTTAGAGCGCTTTTCAGTGCCTCTTTGTATGAAATTCCGTTTCTCATCATTGTTTGGAAATTGTTATATAATTTCCAGCCTTCTTTTGAGGCTTTTCTAATGATGTCAAAATCTGTTATTCCAAAACATTTTACACTGCCTTTTAGTAATTCGTAGAACCCCTGACCTTTTTCTGATTTGTCCATTGTTGGTTCTATAAGTTCAAAATCTTCTTTAATAATGTTTCTTATTAAATCAGGCAATCCTCTGATTTTTGAGCAGTTATAAATTTTTGGAGCGATGGACTGCAAAGATGGT
>CAMHDG010000211.1 GCA_946183815.1 uncultured bacterium
TGTCAAAACTGTCTGTAAAAGACTTTCCAGTTTACGCTCTTTTAGTCGTCTTTGTTGCTGAAAACGGCTAATCTTTCTTCCATCATCATCTTCTTCTTGATAATGATTAGGCTCGTTATTCTGATAATTATTATATATGTTGTTCTCGTCAAACATTATTTATTTAAACCTGCACTTTTTAAAATAAGTTCTACTAATTCATCATAAGTTATTCCCATAGATGCTGATTGAGCAGGCAAATCGCTGGTATCAGTCATCCCCGGAGATGTGTTTATTTCCAAAATGTAAGGAATATCGTCAACAATAAGAAAGTCAACTCTGCTAACACCAGAGCATCCGCAAGCCTTGAATGCTCTGACCGCACAGTCTTTTACTTCCTTTGTCATTTCCTCTGAAATTTCCGCAGGAAGAATAAAATCTGTCATGCCCTTTGTGTATTTTGCTTCATAGTCATACCACTCGTTATGTGGTCTTAATTCAAGAATATCTGTCGCAAACGGTTTTTCGTCTTTTTCGAGAACACCGACAGTTGCGTTTATTCCAACTTTATATTCTTCAATCAAAATATCTTGTCTGAATTTAGATGCTTCAAATATTGCTTTAACAAGTTCGTCTTGGTTGTTTACTTTACTCATCCCAAAACTTGAGCCTTCGCAAACCGGTTTAACCATAAGCGGATAAACAAGGTCTTGAGTTTTCTCAAATAAATTTTCGCCTTTTGATATGCAAACGGATTTGATTAGTGGTAAGTTAGCATCTCTCAAAACTCTTTTTGTAAACTCTTTATTCATTCCGATAGCACTGGACATAACCCCACAACCTGTATAAGGGACTTTGAGTATTTCCAATATTCCCTGAATACAGCCATCTTCACCGTATTTGCCGTGTAGTGCGTTAAAGGCAATATCAAATCTTTTAATGTCATCGGCTATATTTTCCGTTACTTCCAGTAATTGCGTATTTTTATATCCCAGTCTTAAAAGGGCTTCATAACAGTTTTTACCGGAACGGCGGGAAACCTCTGCCTCTGATGAGAACCCTCCGCACAATACTGCTATTTTTGAGTCTTTTTGTATATTTGCTTGCATATCTCTTCCTCACGTTTATTCTTTTTGCCTAAAAATTTAATTTCAGGCTCTAATTCTATGGTATATGTTTCTTTTACAGTTGTGTACATTTTATAAATAAGTTCTAAAATGTTTTCTGATGTTGCCTCACCTGTGTTAACAATAAAATTAGCGTGTTTTTCCCAGACCTTGACATTATCGGCACAAAGTTCTTTAACACCTGCCTTATCAAGCAGTCTGCCTGCGGAATCGTTTTCAGGGTTCTTAAAAACACTGCCCGCATTCGGGTTAGCAAGTGACGGCTGAATGTTTTTTCTGAACTCTAAATTTCTGTCCATTAAATCTTTAATATCCTGTTGTGGTGCTTTTTTTAGTTCAAATTCTGCCCCGAGTAATATGTATCTGCCATTTTGCAACAGTGACTGTCTGTATCCAAATTCCATTTTGTCTTTTTCAAGATAAACAATTTCTTTTGATTTCATATCATAAACGCATGCTTTAACGAGTGTGTCTGATATATTCTGACCATGAGCACCGGCATTCATACAAATATTACCGCCAATCGTTCCGGGGAAACCTATCATAAATTCAAACCCGCTCAATGATGAATTATATGCACTTTGAGATGCCATAGGTCCTTTTACTCCGCATTCTGCTATAATGTGTGTGCCTCTAACCTGAATGGTATCCATTTTTATAGTTGAAATTATTTCTCCGTCATAACCTTGTGAGGAAAAGATTATGTTTGAGCACCCGCCTAATATAACAGGGTTTTTAATCTTTGATAAAAGGAATACAAACTCTTGCTGGTTAGCAGGAAAATATATTTTTTTTACTATTCCCCCTACTTTAAAGGTTGTCATGTTTTTTATGTCAAAATTTTCTTTAGCCTCAATCTCTTTTATTTCCATGCAAGTTCCTCTCTCACGTTTTTAAGTTCTTTTGCCAAATTTGTAATAGTTCCTGCTCCAAGTCCAATTACAACAGTGTTTTCTGTTAGTGTTGGGAGCAATTTTTTAGCGACCTCATGCATATCCCCTGAAATATATTCCCCATCGCCTAATTCTTGTGTAAATCGTTCAGAATTTATTCCTTCAATAGCATCTTCCGAAGCGGCATAAACATCTGTAACAATAATTCTGTCATTTTTTGACAAAACATTATGAAGTGCAGTCTTAAATTCATCCCAAAGGCTTTTGAGTCTGGTGTATCTGTGTGGCTGGAACACTGCTACAACCTGTTTGTCTGTAAAAGATTTCATAGCAGAAAGTGTTGATTTTATTTCTGTCGGATGATGTGCATAATCATCATAAACAACTATTCCGTCAAATTCTGCAACTTTTTGAAAACGTCTTCCCATACCAGTAAAGGTTTCAAAGTGTTTTGCTATTTCTTTTACATTAACCCCGTCTTCATTCAGTGCAGATATTACCGCAAGGGCGTTATATACATTATGAACCCCTGGTAAAATTATTTTTACAGAGGTTAATAAATTCTCTTTATGGTAAACATCAAAGGTCGTATAGCCATAGTTATAACTGATATTTTTTGCAGTGTAGTCCGCATCTTTAAGCCCGTAAGTTATATAGTTAGAGTTTTTATAATTTTCTTTCAGTAATCTTACACCTTCGTTATCTGTGTTAACAAGGACTTTTGATGTTGGTTTAAGCCCAGATAAGAATTGTGTAAAGGTTTCTATGACTGATTGCAGCCCGTTTGTATAAAAATCAAGGTGGTCTGCCTCTAAATTATTTATAACAACGATATCCGGCGAGTATTTTACTATTGTTCCGTCACTTTCGTCAAGTTCTGCAATAAAGTTTCTGCCGTTGGTATATTCAGCGTTAGTGTTGTATTCAGGGATAATACCTCCAACAACATAAGATGGTTTTAACCCTGCTTTAGATAGAATATAAGATGTCATTCCGCTTGTTGTTGTTTTTCCATGAGTACCTGAAAAACCGATAAAGCATTTATCTGATTTTGAAACCTCCGCTAACAAATCAGAGCGGTGGTAAACGGTTTGTCCTCTTTGTCTTGCTATTTTTAATTCGGGGTTGGATTCTCTGATTGCTGAACTAACAACGATAATAGCATCACTCGGGACATTTTTTTCGTTGTGTCCTATATAAATTTTTCCACCTAATTCTCTTAATTGCTGAACGTATTTGCTGTCAGATAAATCTGAGCCTGTAACTGAAAACCCTTGTTGTAAA
>CAMHDG010000212.1 GCA_946183815.1 uncultured bacterium
TTCTCTCTCTCCAAGGAGAGATATATCTGCTTCGCAGATAAACAATAATTTATCCCCCAACCACCCACTTTGAAAAAATGTGGCACTTATGCTAAAATGTTATGAGTATAGGAGAAATAAAAATGAATAAGAAGATTAGTTATATATTAGGGTTATTGGTATTGGTTTTTGGAGTGGGTGCTTATGCGTTTACGGGTGATACCGTTTTGGACAGAATATCAGCGGTAACATCATCCCCACCTGCTCAAACAGAACCTGTTACAAAAGATGCACCTGTTGTTCAGCCACAACAGACAGTAGCACCTGTAAAAATAGAAACAGTTAACCCGTTAGCAGTTGTAAAAAATCCAAACGGTTATTTGAATAAAAAAGTTAATATTCAGGCTCGTTTTGACAAGTTCGCAACACTTGGACTTGACTATAAGCCTGCAATGAGAAGTTCTGAAACATATATTTCTTTTTTAATTTTCAGACCTGATGTAGAAAACAATATCCCTTTATCAGAAATGAAATTGTTTGTTACACGCAAAATGGCTGAAAAACTTATTGATTTAAAAGAGGGTGATACAATTACATTTTCAGCAACAGTGTTCTCAACAGCGTTGGGTGATGCGTGGTTAGATGTTGATTCAATTACAAAACCTAAAACTGCAACAACCCCTGCAAAAAAATAATTATTATAATTTAAGAATTGGAGAATAGCATGGCAGACAATAATAAAGAGGTGTTTTTAGCAATACATGGTCACTTTTATCAACCGCCGAGAGAAAACCCTTGGCTTGAGGCGATTGAATTACAACCGAGTGCCTTACCTTGTCATGACTGGAATGAGAGGGTTAATAATGAGTGCTATGCTCCTAATTCTGTATCAAAAGTGGTTAACAACAAGAATGAAATTTTGTCTTTGGTTAATAACTATGAGTATATAAGTTTTAACTTTGGACCTACTCTTTTATCGTGGATGGAGGAATTTGCCCCATCTGCATACGAGAGAATTATTAAAGCGGATATTAAAAGTGTTGAAGAGCATAACGGGCATGGAAATGCTATTGCGCAGGTTTATAATCACATGATTATGCCTCTTGCAAATGAGTTGGATAAGCAAACTCAGGTAAAATGGGGAATAAAAGATTTTGAATACCGTTTTGGAAGAAAGCCTGAAGGTATGTGGCTTGCAGAAACTGCGGTTGATGACGATACATTAAGAGTGTTAGAGGAAAACGGTATTAAGTTCACAATTCTGTCACCGTTTCAGGCAAAAAGAATTAAACTTATTGATGCTAATGATAATTCGTGGCAGGACGTTGGCTGGGGAAATATTGACCCTGCACGTTCTTACAGATATTTTATTAAATCTGCCCCTGGTAAATTTATTGACTTGTTCTTTTATGATGGTGCAATCTCTAAATCTGTCGCTTTTGATGAGTTATTAAGAGATGGGCACAAGTTTATAAAGAGATTAGAAGACGGTATCTCATACGAAAGAAATTATCCTCAGTTAGTGAATATTGCAACTGATGGTGAAAGTTACGGACACCATACTAAATTTGGTGATATGGCATTATCGTTTATTATGTCAATGAAAGTGAAAGATTCACCGTTTACTGTGACTAATTATGGTGAATATCTTGAAAAATACAGAAGTGATTGGCAGGTTGAACTCAAAGAGGTTTCATCTTGGAGTTGTTGCCATGGTGTTGGCAGATGGAAAGAAGATTGTGGCTGTTCAACAGGTGCTCAACCAGGGTGGAATCAAAAGTGGCGCAGACCTTTAAGAGAGGCTATGGATTACTTGCGTGATGCTGTTACTCCATTGTTTGAAGAGTACGGAAAACAATACTTTAAAGATTATATTGAAGCAAGAAACAATTATATTGATGTTATTTTAGACCGAAGCAGTATAAATGTTAAAAAATTCCAAAATGATTATTTCTTGCCTGATTTGTCTGATGCCGATAAGGTTAAAGCAATGAAATTGCTTGAAATCCAACGTCAAGCGATGCTTATGTACACAAGTTGCGGTTGGTTCTTCTGCGAAATATCAGGAATTGAAACTGTTCAGATTATGAAATATGCCGCACGTGTTATTCAGTTGGCAAAAGACTTTACTGATAAAGATTTTGAAACTAAATATCTGGAAATATTATCAAAGGCTCAAAGTAATTATAAGGAAATGGGTAATGGTAAAGATATTTATGAACGCTATGTAAGACCATCTATTATAACAGAACGTCAGATTGTTAGTTTGTGGGCGGTATCTTCTCTGTATCAGGATGTTGAGGAAGAAGAGGATGTTTATTGTTATACAATAAGAAAAAAATCTTACAAAAAAGTTCAAAAGGGCGATTCTCATTTGGTTATCGGGAATGTTGAAATTCAGTCTAAAGTTACTTTAGAAAAACATAACCTTGTCTTTGCTCTTCTTCAATATACAGGTGGCGATTTCCACTGTGCTATCAAAGAGTATGACAGTGCATTCTCTGACAAGCAAAAAGAGTTAATCAGAACATTTATGATTCAGCCGTTAACAGAGATTATCAGAGCATTTGATGCGTACTTTGGAACTGAGTATTATACTCTTAAAGATATATTTATCGAAGAAAGACGTAAAATATTACAAATTCTGATGAAAGAACGACTTGACGAATTTGCAAACACTTACGAAGATATTTATAACGAGGGTAAAAGTTCAGTTATGCATTTGCAGGCATTGGGGCTTGAAATTCCTAATGAGTTCAAAATTGCTGCTCAATATACCCTTTCAAGACAGTTTAATGAATTATTTACTGCTCCGAACGGGTTTATTGATGAGGGTGTTATTCAGGCCGCAGGTGATATTAATTTTGAATCAAAGAGAATTGGTATAACGTTAGACAAGACACCAACAAGTAAAATATTTAGTAAAAAAATATCCCAAAATGTTCACAGACTGATTTACAGTTGGGAATCTCAACAGGCTGAGGTTACTCTGGAACTGTTAGATACGATTGATAAGTTGGATATGAATGTTGATATATCTGATGCACAAAATCTCTTCTATACGAAGGCGGTCACACGTTTTATTGATATGATTGACAATGTCCATACATCTTCCGATATGGAACTTATGAAGATGTTGTTTGATATTGCTGAAAGACTAAATATCAATGTCGAATTTTATCAGGCAAAATTTAATAAAACAGTCCTTGAACGTCATTTATTAAAAGGATAGTAAATTATTGTTTAGCGGCGAACGTAGTGAGCCGATATTTGCAAAAGTGATTAAGTGACTAGGTGACTGAG
>CAMHDG010000213.1 GCA_946183815.1 uncultured bacterium
GATGTGTGCAAAAATATGAAAAACAAGTGAAATTTAAAATAATTCTTGATTTTTCGTTCAAAATCTGCATAATTATTACGAAGAAATATTACAACTTTGTCATTATTTATAATTACTAGGTCCAAATATGACACATATGAATGATTTAATGTTTATAAAACTAAAACCACACAACAATTTAATGCATATTTTCATGCTAATATAAAAGAAAAGGGGTTAAAGATGAGCTTGAGTGCAAATATAAATGAAAAAGCCAACCTTATTTGGGCTATTGCAGATAAATTAACAGGGGTTTACAAGCCACATGAATACGGAAAAGTTATTTTACCTTTGACTGTTATAAGAAGATTTGATTGTATTTTGGCTGATACAAAACAAGCGGTGTTAGATAAACATAACTCTATGGCTGAAGATTTTCCGATGCGAGAACAATTTTTGAAAAAAGCATCAGGGTATGAATTTTATAACACAAGCAAATACACTTTTGAAAGTTTGTTGGATGACGCAAACAATATTGAGGCAAACTTCAGAAACTATCTTAACGGATTTTCTGCAAATGTTCGTCAGATTATAGAAAAATTTAAGTTTGATGCAGAAATTCAAACAATGGCTGATAAAAACTTGTTGTATATTGTTATTCAGGAATTTACCACTCCGAAAGCTGATTTGCACCCTGATAAAATTTCAAATCTTGAAATGGGTTATATCTTTGAAGAAATTATCAGAAGATTTTCAGAAGCACATAACGAAGATGCAGGACAACACTATACCCCAAGAGAAGTTATTGAACTTATGGTAAACATTTTGTTCTCAAATGATAATGATATTTTAACGGGCAATGTTGCAAAAACAATTTATGACCCTGCTTGTGGAACAGGTGGTATGTTATCGGTTGCAGAAGATTATTTGAAAAAGTTAAATAGTTCAGCAACATTATTGCCATTCGGTCAAGAAATCAATGACGAAACATTTGCTATTTGTAAGGCAGATATGCTTATTAAAGGTAATGATGCCGATAAAATCCGTAATGGTAATACCTTGTCTGATGATAATTTTAAGAACGAAAAATTTGACTATATACTTTCAAATCCGCCATTTGGAAGAGAATGGAAGAACGACAAAAAAGCCGTTGAGGATGAGGCAAAATTAGGTGAGGGCGGAAGATTTGGTGCAGGACTTCCTGCTGTTGGTGATGGTCAGATGTTATTTTTGCAAACGGCTATTCACAAAATGAAAGACATTACACAAGGCGGAAGTAAAATTGCGATTATTCATAACGGCTCACCGTTGTTTACGGGTGATGCTGGTTCAGGGCCATCTGAAATAAGACGTTATATTTTGGAACGAGATTTACTTGAAGCGATAATTGCACTCCCTAACGATATTTTCTATAACACAGGCATAGCAACTTATATTTGGGTATTATCAAATAAGAAAGAAAACCGTAGAAAAGGAAAAGTTCAACTCATAAATGCAAACAACATGTTTGAAAAACGCCGTAAATCTTTGGGTAACAAGAGAAACGATATTCCAAAACATTATATTGATGAAATAACAAATATTTATGCGGAATTTAAAGAAAACGAAGTAAGCAAAATCTTTGATACGGAAGATTTTGGATATTCTAAAATCGTTGTTGAACGGCCACAGAAAGATGAAAACGGAAACCCTGTGTTGAAAGGTGGGAAGCCTGTCGCTGATACTTCTTTAAGAGATACAGAAAATGTGCCGCTTAAAGAAGATATTCAAGAATACTTCAAAAGAGAGGTTTTAACTTACGCACCTGACGCTTGGATAGATGAAAAGAAAACAAAAATCGGTTATGAGATACCATTTACAAGATATTTCTACAAATATGTTCCGCCAAAACCGTCAGAGGATATTATGGCAGAGATAAAAGAACTTGAAAAATCTCTTGACGGAGTATTAGAGGGGATATTTAATGACTAAAACCGAAGATTTATCAAAAGGCGAAATCATAATATATGAAAGCAACGGCAAAAGTAGTCTTGAAGTAATTCAGCAAGATAATACTTTGTGGCTTAGTGCTGAAAAAATTGGTAAATTGTTTGGAAAAGATAGATCTAATATCCAACGCCATATTGCAAAAATCTATCGTGAACAAGAATTGGATGAAAATTCAACTTGTGCATTTTTTGCACAAGTTCAAAAAGAAGGTAAGAGAACTGTTTCGAGAAATATTCCTTACTATAACTTAGATGTTATTTTGGCTGTAGGGTATAGAGTAACATCTAAAACCGCAACAGAGTTCAGAAAATGGGCAACGAATGTATTGCATAAATACGTTCTTGAGGGTTATGCAATCAATGAGCATAAACTTAAACAGGAACAAGACAAGGTTAAAACTCTGCAAGATACGATAAAACTTCTATCAAGGAGTTTGGAATATCAGGTTCAATCGTTAGATGAAGCAAAAGATGTGGCAAAACTTATGGATAATTTTGCAGGCGGACTTGATTTATTGGATAATTACGACCACAAAAAACTTGATACTAAAGGAGTTACAAAAAAAGAAGCAGTTAAAATTGAGGAAAAAGAATTTTTAACCGTAATCGATAAAATGAAATCCGAGTTTGCATCAGATGTTTTTGCAACCCCAAAGGATGAGAGTTTTTCAAGTTCGGTTAATCAGATATACCAAACCTTTGACGGAAAAGAACTTTATCCTACACTTGAAGAAAAAGCGGCAACGCTTTTATATCTGATAGTAAAAAATCACAGCTTTGCAGACGGAAACAAACGTATCGGTGCAAGTTGTTTCTTGTATTTCTTGAATAGAAACAATATGCTTTATAAAAATGGCTTGCCAATAATAGATAATTCAACCTTGTTTGCTCTGACACTCTTGATAGCAACCTCAAAACCAGAAGAAATGGAAACAGTGAAGCAGATTATTTTGAGTGTGTTGAATAGAAGTGTAAAAGGGAAATTATTAACTAATGGTGTATATTCTGTTGACTATAAAATATGGGAGACAAGTTTAACTAACTTGAAAAAATTAAACTTATATTATTATACCTTATCTGAAACTTTTAAAGATTTACAAAATTCTTCGCTAAAAGATTGTTCTTTTTCTGAAGAGGGTTTTATGGATTATAACAAAGATAATTTTTCAGATGTTACAAATGAAAAGAGAAAAGTTATGATAGTAGGACTGTATAACCTATGGGAAAAAGATATAAAAACATTATTATTGAATGATGTAAATAATCAAAGTATTTCTAATGACAAGATT
>CAMHDG010000214.1 GCA_946183815.1 uncultured bacterium
GAGAGGGGCTTTTAACGATTTATATATTTACCCCCGCTAAACAATAATTTACAAATTTACCCCACCCCTAAAATATATAGTGGCATCTCTGTTTTACGGGAGGCTTTGATGTTGTGTTATATCCCGTTTTTAGAAAGGAAAAATTTTATGGCTATTGAAGAAATGATTATTGGCACATTTAGCCAAGCCTTTAAAAAGAATTTTTACAATGAACTTGTTATTGGGAAATTAGCCCATACAGAGTTCAAAGATGGTGTTAAACGTGGCGATGAGGTTGATGTGGTAATGCCGGGTACTGTCACTATGTTTGATTATGACGGTTCAACCTTGCGTGATGCTGAACTTGCCTCTCTTTCTACTACTAAGGTTAAAATAAACAAAGGTAAAGCCTTTCACTTTGAATTGGCTCAAGTCGAGGTGAACAGAATTTATGAAGCCCCTGACATGCAACAGCAAACAACTCTCGCTGCCGATTATACAAGTGATGCGATTAAGCAGTTTGCTGCAAGTGTTGATGCTTCTTTTGCAAACTTATATACCAGAGCAGGTCACTATCTTGATGATAACGGTTCTGCGATTACTCTTGATGCCGATTATGCTAAAGAAATTTTAGCCTACATGCAGGCTGAATTCCAGCGTGGTGACGGAAAAGGACACACTAACTGGATTGATGGCTCTATGGTTTGTATCGTTCCGCCTGAATACCAATTCTATTTAGGGAAACTTGATGATCTTAAATATGTTGAATCAGGACATCAACAAATGGCTAAAGGTTATATCGGTCGTCTTTGCGGTTGGGATATTTTAGTATCTAACAATATCGCTCAATCTGAAGACGGTGTTTTTTATCCGCTTTTTGGTATTGCGGGAAAAACTCTTGCAGGCGGTATCTCTTCTGATTTGAACGCACAGGCATATATACCTGAAAAAAGTTTCAACAGATGTTTTAAAGGTTATGGTCTGTACGGTGTTGGCGCTCCTCGTGCTGATTTTCTCGGTACTGTCAAAATCTCTGCACCGCTTACTCTTTCCAATAGAGCGTAATTTTGATTTTAAGTTTGTTATTTAAGGAGAAATATTATGACTAAAGATTTAATCTGTGTTCAGTATCCGACTGTTGATGTCACTCAATCTGTTGCGGTTGCTGATATTACTAAAACTAATGTAAATGTTAATAACGGGATTTCCGTAAAAAATGCGTTTGCGAATAAAAATAATTCGCTTATTGTTTGTTTTGAAAATGGTGACAGTGATTCTTATGTCACTTTCTGCGCAGGTGATGCTTATCCTAATGCTCTTTTGGGCGATTTGAATGTGCCTGTTCTCGCTTCAACTACTACCGCTATTCAAATTCAGGATATATCCCGTTTTGAAAATAAAGACGGTTCTCTAAATATTGACTTCGGTTCTGATTTTAGCGGTTCTGTGTATGCTATCGCAAAATCTGTTGCACTTAATGTTTAAACTTTTAGAAAATTATTATTATAATTGATAAATTTGGACATTTGTCGGGGGGGAATACTCCCCCGACTTTTTTTAAGAAAGGTTTTTTTATGAAAATAATCAATCTTTTAACAGGTGTTATTTTTGATTTGCCATCTGATGAGGCGAATACCCTTGTGTCAGATTCACCAAAACTTTTTGCTTTAATCGATGACAATGAAAATATTATTAAAAATGAAACCACTGTTGATACTGATTCCGTATTAAGCAAAATTCTTGATAAATAATTTGATAAGGAAATATATTATGGCTATTACGTTACTTGATTTATATAATAAAACAGCCTCTCAACCTTGGTCTATGTTCGATAATGATGCGGTTGAAAATGATGATTTTGAGCCTGCTCTCATATCGGCTATTAACAAGGCTCTGGTTGAGATTTGGTGTTCTTATCCATTTGAGTTTAGACTAAAGCATAAGAAAATAATCACTCAAAAATATATTAATAAATACCCCCTCCCTGACGGCACAATTTTACAAAAATCTACAAAATTAGGTGAGCGTTATTCTGTAATTTTAAACAGACGCTATTTAGAATTCGTTGAAAATCCCGAACTGTTAGAATTTGAATTAGGAAAGCCTGAAGGATTTTATATAAAAAATAACTCGCTTTGTTTTTATCCTGCACCAGACGATACATATACGGTAAATGTTGACTATCTTACTTTTTCAGTAGGTGTAGATTCGTATAACAAACCGATTTATGCACTATGCGATGCTGACGATAAAATTGTAATCCCTGAAAAATATGAGCAGTTGTTCTTAAGTACACTGATGTCAAAGTCCATGATGTACGCTCTTTCTGCTACATCTGATGAGAATTTTTCAGGCTATGCAATAGAGTATGAAAAAGCATATAAACTCTTGATTAAATCTGCAGGCGGTCGAAAAAAGAACAGAAGAATTTCGTTCTGAACCTAAGGAGTAAATATGAATACTGTTAATAATGCGCTATTATGCAACAATTTCGGCGGAATAAGAAGAGTATCCTCCTCTTTTTCCTCCTCTTTAATCACTGCATCTGATATTCAAAATGTCGAACTCTTTGATACAGGGATTAATTCAGGAGTCGGAATACGTACAATGAAAGGAAATACATCTGTCCTTAATCTGCCTGATGACGAAAAAATTATTAATATTTTTAAGTCAGTACAAAAAACAAATGATTACCTTTTTATCCATACTGAAAATGAATTTGAGGGAAAAATTTATCTCTACGATATTCCATCAAAAATACTTTCTCTTAAAAAAGACGGTTTATCACTCACAGGTGTTTCCTGCGGGGTTGATTTCGCTTTCGGCTGGTCAGATTTGTTTATCTTCTCTAACGGGGAAGAACTCTTGTCTATTGAACTTGAAAACAGAAATCAACAAGGCGAACTCGATGAGGTCAGAATTATTGATGCTCTCGATTGTGAAGGAAATAGGGTTAAAGGACTTGGACTCGTTGTCTTTGACGGCAGGCTCTGGCTTTTTAATAAAAATAGGCTGATTTATTCCGTTAAAGAAAATTGTTACGACTTCTCAACCTCTCTTGACGGAATTATTACCTCGGCTGGTTTTATTGAGTTCCCTAAAAATATTACCGCAATATCTGAATATATAAACACTCTTGCTGTCTTTCATCAGGATTCTTCCTGCATGATTTCTATTTCCACTGATTATAATTATGCACGCTCTGAGGATTCTCCTGGAGGATGTTCAGGCATGGAATCACTCGTTTTCCATGG
>CAMHDG010000215.1 GCA_946183815.1 uncultured bacterium
CTGTTATCTTTGCTCGTATGTCGTTCATATTGTTATTATAGTATAAATTATTGTTTAGAGGCGAACGTAGTGAGCCGATATTTGCAAAAGTGATTAAGTGACTAGGTGACTGAGTGACTAAGAGAATTTGGCTAAAAGCCAAAGTATTATTGCCGATTAAAAATCGGCTCTCTTAGTCACTTAATCACTTAATCACCTAGTCACTGTAAATTATTATTTAGCGGTGAAACCGCTAAACAATAATTTACCTATGTAAACAACTTAAATGTTCTTTCCACGTTGTCTTTTGCAACGGTTTTTAGAGTTTCTATCTCTTGTTTAATTGCATTTCTTTCTGAATCGATAGCGGCAAGGTCTGAATCATATTTTGAATCTTTAAGGTCTATTCTTTTCATATCTGCTTCGTATTTTGCCTCTGCTTTCTTAAGCAGAATTTCATCCGAAACTTCTCTCAAATTAGTATCAACAGCAACACTTGTATCAGTAATTTCTAATCTGTTTGCCTTAACCTCAAATTTTGCGAGCATTGCAAAACCATTTGTCAACATGTTTGAAAGCCATACAGGGTTATCTTTTTGAGAATCATCCACCGCAATACCACCTTCTGATTCGTTTAAAATATTGAACATCCCAACTAAATAATCCATATCACCTGCATCAATATTAGGATAGGTTGTTGTTATATCAGAAGAAATTGCAATAGTTTGTGCAGGCATTGAATCACCGTTTAATCTTGAGTAAGAGTTTATTGTATTTGGTGTTTCACAAGGATCGTTTGTCCCGAAAGAAACATAATTTTCGCCCGCTGTTGTACCTTTGTTAGTTGGCATACCGTACGCATAACAATTCGTGAATGTAACTTCTGATGCACGGTTAAATTCGCCGAGGAATGTTCCGCTTCCGAACATATTACTTCTATGATAGTTGACAGTGTAATCATATACCCCAATATTACCTGCACCCGAACGGTTAGCAGTTATATCTCCTGTTGCAACAACATTGTTAAATGTTGCATTGGTCAAAGCCATACCAATAAAGCCTCCGATGATTTCGTATTCAGAGGTTACATTTCCTTCTGCACGACAATTTTCAACAGTTAAACTCCCTTTGTTAGCCCCAATAAATCCGCCAGCATAAGACTGTACATCAAACTTGTGTGCAGTATCAGTACCGTTTGAAGGGTCGATTAAATCTGAATTAACTTCAACATTTGCCGTACTGTTAGAGATTGTACAATTCCCTGTTGTATATCCAAGTGCCCCGCCTAACCATCTGTTACCATTAATTACTCCGTTTACAGAACAGTTTTCAACCGTTGAATTAGATATATAGCAAGCCAATCCACCGATATTGTTTCTGTCGTGGTTCGTTATATCTACATTTAATTCTATGTTACGTAAGGTTGCCCCCTCGGTTGAGCGGAATAATCCAAATTTACTATTGTTTATGGTAATAGTATGACCGTTTCCGTCAAAAGTACCTTTGAACGATTTTATGCCATCCCAGTTATCAAGCACTAAATCTGCATCAAGTTTAAAGTTTCCGGTTGCTCCCGATAAAGATGCTAACTGTTCAACAGATGTGATAGATGTGTAAGAAGATTTATCAGTTCTCAAACTATTCAATGTTTTTAAGAAGCCCTCAACTGTTCTGTCAGAATTTGCAAAAGCACTTCTGATTTCGTCAGAGCAATACACTTTACCTGATTCAATATCCTTCAATATGTAAATGGAGTTATTAGTTTTAGAATATATTAAGTTGTTAAAAGTAGCGTCATAGTAAGTTGAAGAGCCATCAGAATTAAGGGCTCTTGCTTGAATTTTTATGGCATCAAGAGCATTCAAATAGTCCTCATTAACACGGCGTGTTTCGTTAGCGAGTTGCAACTTTTGCGCCTCAAGTCTTTGAGCCTTGTACTCTATATCGTGCATACGCCCTGTCAGGCTAAGCAGTCTTGCTTGTGATGACGATAATCCCATTATGTCCCTTTTAAACTGATAAACTTTTGAAATTAAAATTTAAACAAATTATAACTTCACTTACACTATAATTAACGGAATTTTTAGGGAAATCTTTAGGGGAAAATTTTGTAAAAATTATAGGATTATTAAAGGTGTCTATCCCAGTTATATCAATATTTTTTCAAAATATTTTTTCAAAATTTTTAAGAAATATTACAAAAAAAGCATGCCAAAATTAAAGTTCGGGCATGCCTTTTTGGAATAGGGATTAATTTTAAAAAATTAACTAACTAACTTATTTAATTTTTCAATTTTTCGTTTATGTTTTTCGTCTTTTTGGAAAATCATAATATATTCGTGCTTAAAGTTATTAAATCCGCCCATAAGTGCTCTGTATCTCCAAAGTGGTGCTAATTTACCTTTTGCACGTTCGTTGCCTTGCATATCTTTTACTATCGTTGCTTTGTGTCTGAAACCTATACGTTTCATTCTCTCCTGACATTCAAATCCGAGTGAAACAATTTCTCCATCGTGATATTTATCTCCGATAATAAGAGCCGCAAACCTTTTATCTTCTAATAAATCATAACCGTTTTGAGCAACTTTTTGGAAACCGTCATAGAATTGTTCTGTTGTTTCACAGTTAGACAAATCTTCTTTTCTGTCAGAAAATTTGATAATATCATCATAAGGCGGGTGAAGTATAAGTAATTGAGCCTTTGCCTCTTTTTTGGCATCATGTGGTTGCATAATATCTAATCTTGCCTGAATTTTTTTCTTTGCAAGTTCACTTGCAGAATCGGCACAGATAATATTTACATCAGTGACTAATTGTTTAGGAGTGAATTTTTCGGATACCTTTTCCGCAAGTTCATCTTTCAGTTCAACACCAATACAACGTCTGCCCATATTGATTGCCTCTATACCTGACGTACCTGAACCAAAGAATAAGTCAAGAACGACATCATTTTCTTTTGTATATCTCCAATATAATTGTTGTGCAATTTGAGGAATAAAATTGCCATGATACTCGTTAGAATGTCCGCCTTCTTTTAATCTTGAAGGAAACTCCCAAAGAGTATCAGTTTTAACATAATCATATTCCTTCCACGCATTAAGATTAATGTCATTGTAAGCGGTTGTTTTCACTTTAGGAGCGACCGCAATATCAGGTCTTAACTCAACAACCTTTGTGTTAGTTTTTCTTGCCATTTTAAAATTTCTCCTTCTTCCCAATGGTTAAATTGTAAAGGAAT